>DAOLOF010000072.1:0-3489 GCA_035416965.1 Candidatus Woesebacteria bacterium | reverse complement strand
AGACCAGCTTAAGGATCAGTCGCGGGGTTTTAGTTTTGATTATTCAGACGCTCCTTTAGATATGCGCATGGATCAGGAACTTGGCGTTACCGCGGCTGACTTGCTTCAAGTACTCTCCGTTAAACAGCTTGCAGATTCTTTTCGTAGGTTGGGCGGTGAGCGACATGCCAATCTGATTGCTCAAGCTATAGATCGTTATCGTGGTCCAAATCGATCAAGACCAATCAAGACGGTAGGTGAGTTAGTCTCAATAATCTTAAGTTGCACCAGAAAAGAGGGAAAACTGCATCCAGCAACAAAAGTCTTTCAGTCTTTACGAATATTAGTAAACAGTGAGCTAGACCAATTAACTGAGTCGCTTAGTCATGTTTTGCCATTACTGATTAGCAAAGGCAGAGTGGTCACTATAGCTTTTCATCAGGGGGAAGATGCCATTGTTAAGCACTTATTCAAAGAATGGGAACAAAAAGAACTCGGCAAAAATATTTTAGCCAAACCGCAAAAACCCTCACAAAAGGAAGTTCAACATAATCCTGCCGCTCGAAGTGCCCGTTTACGAATTTTTGAAAAATATTAAGTTAGTGCTCATTATGAAAACTCATTTCAATCTCATCAAATATTATTATCTAATATTACTAGCCATTATTGTCGGACAGTCACTACTTACTTGCCTCGCTTTAGGTCAAACCATTGGCTGTCATCATCGTCTTCAAGCCTACCAAACAGCCACAAAACAGGCTTTAGTTGAGTATAATCAAGGATTGGCTAAACTCAGTGAAAAGTCGTCATTAACGCACAACTACGAGTTACTTGCTAATGGATATATGCCAATTTCTGAAGCTATTGTCGTTCAGTCTCCACAGTTGGCGTCACGCTAAACCATGTCAGGTCAATCAGTACTGGAAAAAAGAGCTCGTTTAGTTCAACGTCTGGTTTATCTTGGGTTTCTGGTTGTAGCATCTCGGCTTTTTTATTGGCAAGTAGCCAAAGCTGCTGAGTTACAACTGGCGGTAGATCGGCAATCGACCAATCTGGTTACCATTCAAGGCAGTCGCGGATTGATATATACCAGCGACAATCATCTATTGGTTGGTAATCAACCAGCTTTTGATTTATATGTAAATCGCAGCGAACTTACAATACCAGAGAAAGACGTTGTAGAAAAACTCATTAGACAGTATGTTCAACTTTTAGCTACCGATCTGACTCAAGAATCTAGTTTTACTCGATTATTTTTTGAGACACAAATCCCGCAATTAGAAAAGTCATTGGTAACTTCATTTGAGAAAAGTCCAAATTGGTTGTTGTTGATATCTGATGTACCAACCCTCTATAAGGAGAGTGTTTTAAAAATGCGAATTGCCGGTCTTCACTTTATTGAATCAGAAACTAGGGTCTATCCAGAAGCATCCATGGCCGCTCATCTCACCGGTTTTGTCGGTAAAGACTCAGATGGAAATAGAAAAGGTTATTTTGGAATAGAAGGAGCACTGGAAAAAGAGCTCGCAGGCGATACAAAACAAGTTCGTTATCGACAAGACGCATCGGGATCATTTTTGGCTGATCAAAAAATGGATTTTAAGAACTTAAACGGTCGTGATATTACTCTAACCATTAGAAGGGATATTCAACACATTGCTCAAGAAGCATTGAACAAAGGTATTGAACGCTCAATTAGTCAGGCTGGAGAAGTGGTGATTATTGATCCAAAAACAGGGGCTTTGCTGGCTCTTGCCACCTGGCCCCAATACAATCAGGCTCATTTTCTAGAGTACTCAACCCAAGAGTATAAAAACCCGAGTATCACTTCTTTATATGAACCGGGATCAACATTCAAAGTACTTACTTTGGCTACCGGTGTTGAGTTGGGTTTAGTAAATTCGCAAACTGAGTGTACCAAGTGTGCTGGCCCCAGAGTGATTGCTGGTCATACCATTAACACCTGGAATAAACAATTTCATGCCAATATTACCATGATTGAGGCCCTTCGTCAGTCAGATAACACGGCTATGGTATTTGTGGCTGAACAAATTGGCGCTGATAGGTTGTTGGAATCTCTCAAAAAATTCGGCATTGGAGAACCAATGCAAATTGAACTACAAGAGGACACCTCCTCACCTTTGCCCAGCAAAATTGGACCTGTTGAGCTGGCAACCATTAGCTTTGGCCAAGGAATACTTACCAATAGTTTCCAAATGGCTCGAGCAGTTGGAGCAATTGCTAATGATGGCGTAATGATGAAAACCAGAGTTGTACAGTCTGTCTACGATCCACAAACTCAGCAACAACACCAACGTCCGCCAGAAACGATGCGTCGAGTAATCTCCTCTGAAACAGCTCACGAGATGGTGCAAATGATGGTTCACTCAGCCTCAAAACGGCAAAACTGGTTAACAAAAAACTACTTAGTGGCGGGAAAATCAGGAACTTCACAAATTCCAAGTCCAGACGGAGGGTATAAGGAACAAGGCACTATCGCCAGTTATATTGGCTTTGCTCCAGCTGATGATCCCAAGTTTGTCATGCTAGTCAAACTGACTGAACCAAAGCTTGATAGCTGGGGAGAAACAACTGCCGTCCCAATCTGGTATGAAATTGCCGAAAAGATTATTCTGCTCTTATAACTTAATTCTAAAGTAATTCTTAATAAGATAAGATTATTTAAGTGAACTACCCAATTTACTTAAAATTAAGTCCAGATCTTTATTGGTTTGTCTTTGATTGCCCTTCAGAGTAATGGTAAGACGTGATTGAGCACTTGAGCGATGGATATTCATTACCACTGGTACTCGGCAATCCAAGCCAATCTGTTTTTGAATACGCACCACCTGTTCCTTTTTTTGTTCTAAAGGTGGAGCCTGCAGATAAAAAGGGACCTTTTTTTCTTGCTCTCGCTGACGCCTTACAATTTCCTCAGCCCCCCTGACCGATGATTTTTCCAAAATCATTTGATGGTAACACTGAATTTGAGTAGCTTCACTTTCTAAGCTAACTAGAGCTCGAGCATGACCTTCGCTTATATCACCCCTAATGACGGCATCCTTGATTATGTCTGGTAAAGTAAGCAGTCTAATACTATTACTAACATAGGACGATGATTTACCAATTCGTTGTGAAATCTCACCAACAGTCATATCGAACTCTCTTATTAACTGTTGAAAACCGGTCGCTCTTTCTATCGAGTTTAGATCTTCCCGCTGAACATTCTCCACCAAAGCCAACTCCAGCATCACTTTGGGTGTAGTTTTCATGATAGTCACAGGAACTTCTGTTAAACCAACTAGCTTGGCGGCTCGCCAACGCCTCTCGCCAGCAATCAGTTGATATCCTGCAGGAGTTTGTGCAACCACCAGAGGCTCAATTACTCCATGCGCACGAATAGATTGCACCAATTCTTGAAGATCTTCATTTTTGATCGAGTCACGAGGCTGAAATGGGTTTGATTGGAGCTCATTGATTGACAGTTTTGTCTGAACAGGAGAAGAAGCA
>DAOLOF010000071.1:0-3527 GCA_035416965.1 Candidatus Woesebacteria bacterium | reverse complement strand
AGGCACAAAGAGACTATATTGTTAAATACTTTCTACTTGAACTTCTTCAGCAAGTGCAAGATGGGATAATTGATCTGTCTGAGTATGGTGAGGCTGCAAAATTTATTAATGACCATCTCTATCAAAATTTTTACCATTCATTGAAGAATATAGAGACAGATGCAATAAAGATTGTGAATAAGTATCCAGTGCTTAAAAAAGTTTTAGAACAGAGAATTAGAGAATTAAAAATGATAACCCATGCCGATGCAACGGGATAATTAATTGAGCAATAAACTTTTTAGTTTATTGATATTAATCACATACCATCAATGAGTCAAGAATCTCCAACCTCTCCATCAGCACCTGATGGTTTCTTGCCACAAACAGGATTAGAAAGGTCAAGTCGATTGGGATTTCTAGAAAAAGTAAGGACGACGGTGAGGAGATTACGAGAGCTTCTAAGAAGGAACAATGTAAATGAAGTTATGCGAATAAGTTGTGCTGAACTAGCTGGCGAAAATGGTCCTGAATTTCAGCAATCAGAGCAAACATTATTAGAAGTGTTGCTCAGTTTTAATCATGGTATCAGTGAAGAAAAAGCGACTTTGATTGAGGAGAAGCTATTATTTGTTGACGGTGAAAACTCAGCATCAGTGGAACTTTACAGGCGTTTGGGGTTGTGTACTGGGACACGGCTTCATCGTATAAGTGAGGATGGCAGGTTTCTTTTAATGCAATTGAGCTTTTTAGAAATTTGACTCGCTTAATCATCAAGTTACTTTCTGTTAGCAATCCCTCAACCATGTTTGATCACTTGCATCAGCTTGACCCACTATTAACTCAGATTATTGAAATTGGAATAAAGTATGCCATTCAACTCATGACAATCGATGAAGAAGCTGGGTTGAATGAGTCCAGTATAACATCTTCCAGACAATGGAGTGCAGCAGTGAGAGGATTAATGAGTCTAGAAGATCCAATTTTATTAAGACTTCTTTCCAATGTGATTGAAATTAGTTCGTCAGTAGAAGAACATCTCCAACTGGAATCTGAAAAGCAAACTCTGAAAAGAGAATTCGACGATCAAATTACGGAAAGAAAAGCTCTGATAACAAAAAACGGCTCATCCCTTATGGCAACCAGTTTCAGTCCTGTTGAGAATTTAATATTCATGCTTGATGATTGTAGGCATATGGGAGATGGAGCTTTAAGACTAAGGGGACATACACTAAATGAGCTGATTGGAGTTCAATCAATTAGAGGCTGGGGGAGTGATGCTTATGGACAAGCTGGTTCTGAAGCTAGAGAAGAAGGTGGAGCGGTATCTTTTTATATAGCGGGAGATATTAATGGGAATTTAGAAAATTCCGGAGACGGGGCTTGGCCGATTGAAACTGCTCAAATGTGTGCTGAAAGTGTTGAAAATAGTTTTGTTCTGGTTAAACCATTTACAAGTCTACTTATGGACAATTATGCCAGGATGGCGAGTGAGGTATGGGGGCAAGAACTACAATTTGTTGTGTCTGCTAAAGGAAATCGGGAAGCTTGGCTAGATCAGGGTATTAGTATATTGAACGGTGGAATTATTTTTGTTGATGAGGCAAGATATCCAGAAATTAACGAGGCAATTAATCGGATTGATGATGTTGGGTTAAGAGAAAAAATACGTCAAGTGATTATTCCAATCTCTATTAAAGAGTATAAGCGGATCAGAGATGGTATTAGAAACTGGGAAAATAATACTGAGCTCCTGGAAATGATAGCAGGGGTTTCAGGAAAAACAGGAGAAGATTTGTTGACTGCTGCCGCTTTAGGTTCGATGGTTTCAGTCCGAGAGTTATTTCGGATGCGCCAATGGAATAATGAAGTACCAAGCGAAAAAAGGATGAGGTTTATACAACCCTATTTCTCAAGATTGGCCATAAGAGTTATACGCGAATGGAAAAAAACAAACGTTAATGGTTTTTTTCCTTCTCCCAGTGAGCTTTTCGAATTAATATACAACCTTTAAAAAAAGGTTGATTTTTTCAACTTAAATAACTTCTGCTATACTTTTCCGACTAGTTTAGAATCAGTTTTCTTTTCCACCATTTCCACAACTTTTTGTCTGATTGGCAAAATATCTTGGGTGCTGAGATTTTCATGATCAAGTTGGTAATGAATTCTAAAAGTATAATTCTGCTGGAAATGATCGATCAGCTCCACCTTTTTAATTAATTGATTCGATTCACGAATCGCCTTCATCACCTCCCCCACGCGTGTGTCCAACAGCAAAGTGAAGGTCAAATCCTCAATCACGGGCGTAGTGTGGGCCAGTGGTTGATATGCAGGATGCTTTTTGGCTTGGCAAGTGAGGTCTCTGATATCTAACTCAACAGCAATTAGGTTGGATTTTAGTATTTGTAGTTTGCCAAGGCGCTGAAAGGGTGTTTTATTTCCGGTAGAATCAGAATCAAAAACCCTTATCTCAGCTTCTTGATTGTCTGAGTTTTTTGTTTCTATCGGGCTGATTTCTACATTGACGATAAAAAGCTGTCCAAGCAAGGCCTCAATGTCTCCTCTTACTTGCCGATAAGGTTTATTGGATAGCATTCCAAGCTTCATGATTTCTTTGGGCAAATTGTATGATTGGGGTTGGTAAACTGCGGCAATTTCAAACAAAGAAAGTGAATCCTGTTGCGGATTGGCTTCGTGAGCTTCTTTGAGTGAAGGAAAGAGTGAGCGTCGAAGAAAACTATTTTCGGTTAATAATGGGTTGATCAGTTTAAGGTGATCAGACAAAGGATAGTTGCTATTCTCGGCCAGTTGTTCACTTACCAACGATAGAGAGTATATCTCCTGCCAGCCGATATCTGCCAAAAACTGCTTAATTCGATGTTCAAGAGCAAAATCAATATTGGCAGGGGGATTGAGAGGCAATGAGCCCGTCATTAACGCTGAGGGAATATTTTGATATCCATAAATACGAGCGATCTCCTCAATTAGATCAACACTAATCTGTAAATCAGGGCGATGTGAGGGAGGTTTGACTAAAAGTTTTGCATGAGGAGCGCGTTTTGACTTTAGTTTTATCGAAACCTGACAACCTAATTCTTCGAGGATTTCTTTGGCTCGATCTAACTCCAAACTAAAGCCTAAATAATCAGTCAGTTGTTGATAATCAAGTTCAATACTTTTCTGAGGTTGTGGTCTGATAAACTGATCGTAAACTGGACTAGCGAGTTTGGCCCCAGTGACTTCTTGATATAGTTTAATGGCTTGGTGCAGAGTGGTTTCTCCCAAGTACGGATCTAATTCTTTTTCATTGAGTTGGGCGGCAATAGTCCGAATTGCATGGGCCATGGAGGCTTGTCTCACTTTATGAGAGTCAAGATCTTCCAACCACAGCAATACTCGGCGTGTTTGCGAATCAATGCAACTATTCGCGGTTCCCATAATTGCAGGCAAATCAATGATGGTACCGACCGCATTGGTGAGGATGATCTCTCCCCCTACTGTCAGACGGTCTTGATTGTCTAAAGTGGTAAAGGGTCGATCGGGTAAAG
>DAOLOF010000070.1:0-3614 GCA_035416965.1 Candidatus Woesebacteria bacterium | reverse complement strand
ATGATACCATGAAGAGTCATGATCAAAATCAATTTGAGCTGGATCTTGGTTAAAAACATAAAGACGTTGGTGACGAGCGTCTCGGGTGGGAAGTACACAGTCAAAAAAATGATATCCAAACTTATTGAGACAAACTATATTTTCTGGAGATCCAACTCCCAGCGCGAAGAGTAAAGAATCGGCAGGCAAACCCTCGTTATTTCGTTGGCACATTTCATAATCAAACTGACCGTTGGTTTGAAATGGCCAACCTCCCAATCCATAGATATCAAACTTTAATGTGGCTAATTCTTGAGTACATTTTTGCCTCAAATTATAAAAATTATGACCTTGTATAGGTGCAATTAATAATGGTCTATTCTTATCATTATATCCATATATTTGAATTTGTTTTTCAAATTCTGCCTTAGATCGATGCGCCCAAGCAATAGTACGTTCAACACTTTGAGCGGCTCTGTATGCATTAGCTTCGGGTGGAGTGAAATCATCTAAACACACCATCATGTCGCTGCCAATAGCAAACTGAACCCGAATTGATTCTTCAGGAGTAAATACAGACTTTTTTTGTCTGTTTTTACCTGAATAGAGTACTACTCCCTCATCTATAATCTTGCCCATAAGGGGATTGTTTTTGATGAGAGAGAAGAGTTGAAAACCGCCAGAATCGGAAGTGACTAAACCAGGCCAATTCATCAGTGGTTTGACTCCACCCAGCTTTGATAGTAAAGCTAGTCCTGGAGAGTGGCGTAGATGAAAGGTATTAACTACCACTCCTTCAATGCCAGCTATTTTTAGTTCAAGAGGTGTTACTCCACGAACTACCCCAAGAGTAGCATCGGGAAAGAACTGAGGAAAGGCAATTTGTTTTAGACGTGCATTAACCATAGTCTTGGCGAGATGCGAGCAGATAATGTCCAGAATAGAATATGAAAACGCCCAGCATTCAAATATCCAAATTTTGAGATGCGCCTCAACACTTTTCTAGAAAAATAATCCAATCAGGACAGGTATCTTGGCTAGAAGCATTGCCACCAGAATGCCATTGATTGCGACCAAAATGGTAAATAAAATCCAACTGGTAATTGTAGGAGTCCTCATGTTGAGAGCATAACTGCCAATCAAGAGATCATGCCATGTTTGACGATCACTTGATTTCCAGAACCACCAAAATCCCAAACCAAAAAAGAAGGCGCTCACTCGTTTCATAATTGCTTCACGCATGAAGGCTGCGGTGAATGATAAATTTTCACCAGAATCATCCGCGACAATCTTTACTCCCCAGATGCTTTTTCCAGGAGTTGATCCCTGCTGAGATATAAACCAAACATAATAGAAAATGTTAAAGACACTGGCAGGAATAATTACGAGGGTTATCAATAAAATAAGATAAGTGAATAATTGAGTTCGCGAAGTAGCAGATGCAAGGAAATACAAGGAGAGTAGAGAAAGTAGGTTGAGAATTAACCAATCACTAATACCTGCCATCAATCTCTGGAAGAAAGAGGCAAAATCGAGACGAGATGAGTCAATTAAAGAATCTTTCATGAGTGTATAAGGTTATTGATTAGATTGAGATGACTGGGTTTTTTCTAGAGCGGTGTTTTGTACAAAAAAATATTTGCATGCCCAATGCCAGTTGACATACTTTATCACTATCGTGATTAAGGAAAATCCTAGTTGCAACACGATTGTAATGATGATGGCAGAGAGCAGTAGCACAATCCAGCCTGGAGTAAAACTATTCAAGATAAGTTCAAGCAGTTGGTCTGATTGAGCTTCTAGAAATTGAGGTAAATATTGTTTGACATACATAGCTATGGCAATGATTAGTGGTACCGTGAGAACAAGAGGCGCAATGGTGCCCAACAAGATGCCGTGAGTCAAGCTCAATAAAAATGATTTGCTCAAAAAGCCTCGATTCTTAACCATTGTCATGGCAGAATCAAAAGCCTGTTCCCCTTTTGTCTCCTGGAAAACTACCAAGCGCATGGCAAAGATTTGAGCATACAAAATTTTAAAAAGATGTTTCGAGATGAAAAAAATTACTACCGGAATACCAACTAAGGGCAAAATACCCAAAATAGGATTTGACTTTATCAGTGAGGAACCAACTCCAATTAAGAGGCCAATGACCATAATCAATCCTACCATCCAGATTATTACCTTAATTAAGGGAACAAAAGTCACCCAAATCATTGGCTTCAATTTTTTCAGAGCAATTCTGGTCACATCAGCCAGCCTCCATTGGTTGTGGCCAATTTTGTCGGCTTGGTTAACTCCCTCAATGAGTGCGCCTTGAACCCATGCTCCTAGAGCTAGTAATAAAACAAAGCCAAAAACCATCATAATTAATATCTGAAAACCAAAAAAGAAGTAGATCCATTTTGGAACGGAGCGTGAAGCAGACAGAACCTCTTCGCCATATTCGGGCATTCGTTGAATGAATCCCTCAAACCATTCTGGCAAATCTATTTTAGGACTGAGAAGAGAGGTGTCTATGTCTAAATCTTGAGAGAGATTAAGACTATCATCCTCAGAAAGAGGGGTTAGTTCATTGATTTGAAATGAGGATGATAAAGACTCATTGTTTATGACAGACTGCTCAAGATCATATTTGTTTGAGCTACTTGTATTGATTTGGTCGTTTGTATTAAGAGTTGTTCTCTCGTTAACTTGTTCCTCAATCTGAACATCTGAAGTATCTTTTTGATGAGTAGGGGAGAAGTTGCCACCACCGATTGAATTAAAACTTGATCCCCCCATCAGCACAATTGAGGCAATGGCTAGAAGAAGTAATTTTGGGTTTTGTTTGAGCAACTGAATTGATTGCCGATAAAAACCCATAATGTTCCAAGTTGGTGATGGTAGGGAAGACAGCTGGTCTTTACCAGATAAAGTCTTAGAATTGCTCAATGAAGTCATATGATCTGCATTATACAAGGATTTTGAATATTGCAAAAGTGATGTAAACTATACATTCTTAGTAACATAGTAATCAGTAAATTTTCTTATGAAAAAAGAATCAATTTTGGCTATCGGATTTTTGGTAATTGTGTTAGCGGTGCTCATATATTTTAAATCCAGGCCAACTACTTTAAATCGAGATACATTTAATGCAGACAATCAACAGAGTGAGCGGGTGAGTAATCCTACAGTCAAAGAAGAAGAGATTGTATCCAATGGTCAAGACAGTACTTTGGGTCAAGATGCGTCAATTATCTCCTCTCCCAGCACTTCTTCAACCACTCTTGCATCAACCAAGATAGAGGATAGAACATACATTCTTTTTTATGGTGAAACATGTCCGCATTGTCATGTTGTGTTGGAATGGATAGATTCATCTCAAGTTGAAGGGAAACTGACTATTATTAAAAAAGAAGTTTATTCTGATACCAAAAACAACGAGCAGATGAAATTGGCCGTCAAAAGCTGTAATTTGACAAGCTCGGGCGTGCCCTTTCTGTTTACGGCCGACAAAAAGTGTGTGGTTGGTTCAACTCCGATTATTGATTATTTAACCCAAGAGGCCGGGTTGTAGAGAGTTAGAGAAGAATAAACAGGGGTCTAGTGAACTTTAGAGCGGATTTTCTCTCAGTTTTTTGAGTAGAATTTGG
>DAOLOF010000069.1:0-3741 GCA_035416965.1 Candidatus Woesebacteria bacterium | reverse complement strand
AGAAAGGCTGCATTAGATCATGAAGTTCGAATAAAGTTCTGGCTCTTTCAAAACACAAACTTACTGCTTGATTAAACACCCTCCCCTGCTCACTCTGCCACGCTGACATCTCTTGAGCTGCTTTCAAACAATCTGGGTCCTGTCCATTTTCAAGTACCCAATTTAACCACTCGTTCACAATTGGCAATAATTGAGAAACAGATAGCTGGCGGATGTACTTTCCGTTTAACCAGTCAAGTTTAATCAAATCAAAGATGGGTCCAGTAATATTCATCCTTTCCCACTCAAACTCATTTATCATCCGCTCTAGAGAGAAAATTTCTTTTTCATCCGCTGGTTTCCAAACCATTAACGCCAAAAAGTTGATCAGGGCCTGAGGTAGATATCCATGCTCACGATACCACCAGACCGATGTGTTGCCTTTGCGTTTCGAAAGTTTAGATCGATCGGTATTGCGCAAAGTGGGTGTATGAATCAACTCTGGCATAGGCCAGTCAAAATATTGATAAAGTAAAACATGTTTTGGAGCACTTGGAAGCCACTCTTCCCCTCTTACAATGTGGGTAATTCCCATTAAGTGGTCATCCACCACGACCGCCAAGTGATAAGTAGGAAAACCGTCCGATTTTAACAGCACCTGATCATCGATCAAATTGGAATCAAACTTTATTTCCCCTCTTAATTTGTCCATTACCTTAATTTCTTGATCGATAGGCACACTAAGTCTGATTACCGATTTTTCTCCCCGATCCAATCTGGCTTGAATCTCAGCTTGGTCAAGATGTTTGCAGTGTTGATCGTATTTGGGAGGAATACCCTGAAGTCTTTGTTCTTCTCTTAACCGATCGAGTCTCTCTGGTGAACAGAAGCAGTGATAAGCATGCCCTTGTTGAACTAATTGTTTGGCATAATGCTGATAAAGTGAGAGTCTTTCTGATTGTCGATATGGTCCAAAAGCGCCTCCAATATCTGGTCCTTCATCGGGATTGATTCCCAACCAAGCAAAAGCTTGGTGCAGAACTGCCTCAGCTTCAGCAATAAATCGTTTTTGATCGGTATCCTCAATTCTCATCAAAAACTGACCGTGATAACGTTTGGCATACACCCAATCAAATAAAGCTTGAAAAGCAGTGCCTACGTGCGGGAAGCCCGTTGGAGAGGGCGCAATTCGCGTTCTGACCTTACCCATAAGTGATTGTTTAAGAGTAGGAACCGGCATACTTTAATATCAAAATAGAAATATTCTAAAATTTTATTGAGCAATATATCGAGACTCGACAGCTTGAATATAAGCCATGAAATTATTATCTCCTTTAAAGATATAAATTGGTTGAAAATAGGCTTGATCTTGAAAACTCTCATAGTAACCCAAATTAACCTCCCTAACTAATGCCGTGGAGTCTTGAAAACCAGCCACCAGAAAACCTTCACCAGTTTGTAGCTCTTGCCAAGCTTGAGCGACTGGCTTGAGTGGGTACGTGTGGATCACCTCTTTGTTTATAGGTTGATATCGATAATGAAGTTCAACCACTTGTTCATCCATATTTGACGAATTTGAAACAATAGCAGAAATCAGGCCTTCGCTACCGTCTGGATTATAACTAACCATATTTTCTTCCAAAGGAACTCTGTCAAGAGTGACATGGATGAAATTGGCATCAGAAAGTGAAACAGCTGGCAACACTTCTCCTGCCATCACTCTGAGATAAGAAACATTTCCTGATGCTGTCGCTACATCCGGAGGTAAAGAGTCACTTTTGCGCAAATATGTCTTTACTGCTTGAATCGCGGAGTATTTGTCAGGCAAGTTGCTAGCAGAAATGAGTTCTGGCCTAGTTTTGAAGTCAGAATAAATTGAGAAATTTTTAGTCACTAGATCAGCCTCTAGGATTGATTCCAAAGGCTGATACTTGGACCAACGGTAAGTGTTTTGATCAAGCATTTCTGGCTGAGAGGAAAATCCGTACTGATTAGCCAACTGTCGAACTTGTTCATCGGCTAGCAAACTGGGCCCTCTAAACATCATCATGTAAACATTGGCTCTGTCAGAAAATTCTGGTAAACGATTGTTGGCCGTTTCTAAAATATACTCAATTGGACGTTTACTCTCGACTTCAGGAAAGTCTAAAACCGGTAAGACTCCAAAACCGACCGTTGGTGGTGGAGGTGGCGGTGGGTTCATTGCACGATAGTAATTGACAGCAGCATGAAAGAGCATACGTAACACCAAATAAAGGACAGTGCTCACAAAAAGCACAATCAAACCTTTGCGGCCAGTAGCGGTCGCGTCAGATAATGTGAAGCCTTTGCTCTCGATAGTTTTTCTTTCTGTCATGATCGTATTAATTGTAGCAGAAACAAAAACAGCTGAACTATCTGCTTTATTCATTATAAATTAAAGATGTTCTGCTTAATCAGTCCAAATAACGAACTTTTTTACCCATGTCATCAGCAATCGTGTGTCTTGATAACGATCATCAGAGCCCATCACTACAATTAGCAGAGGGTGATCTTGCCAAATCCAAGAGGCAATCAGAACTTGCTTGGCTAGTTGAGTGGTACCTGTTTTCATGCCATTGATAGAGTCATCTGGATTCAAGAGCTGATTAGTATTCGAAAGAAATATTTCTCTTTGAGTTGGATACTCAATTACCGAAGTTTGTTTGGTGGACACTATCGACATCAGTTGTGGCTCATTCAACACTGCTCTAGCCAATAATGATAGATCCCAGCTACTACTGAGCTGAGTTGGATCATCCAGACCAGTAGGATTAGAAAAATGAGTTTGCAGCATTGACAACTGTGAAGCTTTCTGATTCATTTTGTCGACAAACTGGTCATAGCCACCTTGAGAATTATGAGCCAAAACAAGTGCCGCATCGTTTCCGGAATTGATCAAAGTTGCTTTTAACAAATCTTCTACGCTCATCCAGTACCCCGCTTTCAATCCCACTTTATTACCAGCAACTTGCATAGATTGATGACAAGATAAAAAACTGGTTTGAGCATATTGTTCCAAGGCTACTAGAGCCGTCATCAACTTCACCGTTGATGCCGGATAGAGAGGCAAAAATATGTTTCGAGAAATCAAGATTGAGCCAGAATTTAAATCAAGCACCAAATACGAAGCAGCTGTAACCTGTGTTAAAGAATCCGAAACAACAGTCGCTTGATCGTCGTTAGCCAATATGACAGGTATTGATTGAGGCTTTTTCAGTTCGTATTCTGGCGTGACCGCGATCGGCACATAATCGGTTGATTCAACCAATCCACCTAGCAAGAGTAACAAGCAACCACACAATATTACAGCAAATAATTGATCGACTCTGGGCAATGATGTGTGCACACTTGCAAAAGTTAACTTAAAGGTAACAACTGAGGCTCTTCTACGCTCAAGTAGTCTTTGAGTGAAAGACAAACAGAACGATCTTGACGACCACAATTAAAGTACATTGATGCTTGATTTAAAAAGGCTTCATCAAGAAAAGTTCTCAAGGAAAACATTGATCCAAAAGGGGGAATTGAGCCGATGTTCAAACTAGTTGCCGCTTCTACTTGAGACTTGGCTGCCATGGAAACTCTACTTACGCCCAAATGAGTTCTTAGTGCTTCAAGATTGGCACGCTTATCACCAGGCACCACTACCATTATCAACTCTTGACCTACATCAACCACCAAACATTTGGCTGACTCGGCTAAAGAATGTCCGCGTTGCACTGCCGCTTCCTCACTTGAAATAAC
>DAOLOF010000068.1:0-3750 GCA_035416965.1 Candidatus Woesebacteria bacterium | reverse complement strand
TTCGTTCTGATCTATTCTGTACAGCAAACGATGAGCCTCAAGGAGTTGTTTGAGAGTAAAGGCAGAGGCTTGGCGGGTTATCTTTTGCTGAACAAAAGGAGGACCTTTAATTACCCGGCCTTCTTTTGCTTGAATGAGCAGTCGTATTTGACGAGCCAACATTGAACTACAAGAGTAAGGATCGTTGTCACGAAGAGCTTGTGCGAGAAGCTGGAGTTGTTTAGTCAGGCTTGTTTTTTTGGGCGAAAATGAGTCCAACCAAGCAAACAAAGAGTTTGCCAACTTATGTTCTCGAATTTCTGCTTGGGGAAATCGTTTAAGCATGGTAGGAGTGAGTTGTCTCTTTTCCCACAAAATTACCGACATGGAAGCTTGTTGCAAAAGTTCGATCAGGATGGTTTGCTTGGCAGATTTTGGTAAAGAGTGGAGTTCTTCAATCACCAGTAGGCGGCTGTGACCAAACAAATCGGTTTTTTGTAGTTTATTTTTGAGTAGAATTGGATCGAGTTCTTTGGCGAGCATTCTTTCCACGACAACCTGATCAGCCTTCTGTTCGTTTAAGTATTTCAAAAGACTCTCTCTGGATTGGACAATATTTTCGCCGTGGAAAATGATCATAATCGTTGAAGAATGCTCATTATAATTTATTTAATTTTGGTTTAGGCTGTCTGCTAATATTTTGTCAAAATACTCTTTTTTGCAATCACTCATTATCCAGTGCTACTCCCTTCTTTTTGAGATATTGCCGGTGCTCTTGATAGCTGTCATCATACTTGGCTACCAAAGCCCAAAATTGAGCCGAGTGATTATGATGGGTCAGATGAGCCAGTTCATGAACAATTACATAATCAATCACCGGGGGTGGATAATGAATCAATCTCCAGTTAAGACTAATAGAGTTGGTGGAGCTACAACTGCCCCAGCGAGTTTTTTGTGCTCTGAGGGTCAAGGAGGTATAACTAACAGCCATTTTTTTGGCTAATTGGGGAACTCTTTGGTGAAAGTAGGTGCGTGCTGTTTGTTTTAAAAAAAAGGTCAACTCTTGTTTTCTGGTTTTAGATTGAATTATTTTTTGATCTGGGAAGTTAATTAACAACTTTTTTTGACTGATTGATATTCCAATTGGCAAATGAGGATCCCAGACATTGGTTTTTTGATAACTTTGGCCAAATATTTGCACAAAATCAGCGGTATTGACCAAATTTTGACGTTTTTTTTGTTTAGCGATATTGGTTTCAATCCAATCTTGATGATTGTACACAAACTGATCAATGACAAATTTAGGAATCAAAAAAGGGGCGCTTACTAAAACTCTGCCTGATGGAGAAATTTTGATCGATAAACTGCGAGTGCGCGCGGATCGTTTTAAGGTGTAATTCATAGTTTTTTAGTGCATCAGCCACTCTTAGTTGGCTAGAGCCAGATTTATTGTACAATACAATCTAAATTAATAGGAAAATGCCGAAGTGGCGAAATTGGTAGACGCGCACGGCTTAGGACCGTGTGGGCTCAGCCCTTGGAGGTTCAAGTCCTCTCTTCGGCACAAAAAAACCCAAGCAGTTGGCTTGGGTTTTATTGTCTCAGAACGTAGCTCCCGGTGAGGAGAACCTTCTGAGGTAGATTCATTATATAGTAATTATTATAAGATTGTCAATAGTCTATCAAAAAGAATCAAAGTAAATCAAACATAATCGACAAAATCATACAAAAAGTATCAATTTGCATCTTCGTCTTTTACGTATTCTAGGACGTTGGCATCCACTTTGCGCTCAATGCCCATGCTTCGATCGTCATATTCCATCTCAGCCATCCATTGATTGACTGAGTTGGTCCATTTATCGACGCTGGCGGTGTATTTTCGAGCGATTGTTGAAACTTGAATTCTTCCTTGCTCCACATAGTTTGCCTTGAGTTCTTTGGCAGCTCTTTCAAAACCGGCTTCATAACTGGAGAAACCCAGAGTGCCTCTAGCATGAATCCCAAATCCCAGACAGTTAAAACTTCCTTCAGGGATATTTTTGCACAGATTACTTTCCTCCATCATCACTGCTGGTAAAAATCGAAAATCTAGTCCATAGCGATCGGCGATCTCGACCAATAACTGTCCATAATGATCATAAGGTTCAAGTGGCGAATTATACTTAGCCAAAAAATTGGCTACGATTTGGGCTCGGGCATCCTTGAGCTCCATATTGGTTTCGATGATGATTGGAGCGGACAAACTCATTTCTGAGTTGATCTGAGGTTGGAGATTTGTCGGGAGCAATCCGAAAAAAGCAATCTTGGAGCTGACTTGGTTGTCAAAGATAACTAGTGCGACCAATATCAGCAAAAACATACTGCTAATTGATAGCCACACAAGTGTTTTCCATATATGAATCATTCTGTTAGTATAACAAACTACTTCAAGAAGAAGAAATATCTAGAAATAGATAAAGGAGAAGAAAAAGATGACTCTGGGTACAAAATATCCTATAATATCGATATGAGAATCAAATGTAGACTCTTCATTATCATAGCTGTTGCCGTTATTATGACAGTATGTGGTGGGGTGAGGCCATCAATACTTCGGGCGGCAGAAGTTAGTAAGCTTGGGGTTCACCTTCTCTCTCCCGGAGATCTGGATTATGCTGTTCGACTGCTCAAATTGCCTGACAATTCTGATAAGTGGCACTATGTGACCATCCCGTTGGCCGTTAAGGACCTGTCTGATCTCAAACTTTGGCAGGATTTTTTCCGACGCTGTCAAGAAATGAAACTTATTCCTATTGTGCGTCTTGCTACGACTGTTGAAAACGGTTCTTGGCAACGTCCGACTCGTTTTCAGATAGTTCGTTCCTTTGATTTTCTCAATCAGCTTCCATGGCCTACAGATGAGAGATTGGTAATTGCTTACAATGAAGTTAATCATGCCAAAGAATGGGGTGGTGCGGTTGATCCATTGTCATACACCCATGTCTTAGAGTTTGTGCTTAATTGGGCACATACTGAGCAAGCAAACTACAAAATTCTGCCTGCCGCCATGGATTTGGCCGCTCCCAACTCTACTCAAACCCGCGAGGCTTTTAGTTATTTGTCAGAAATGCTTCAGATTAATCCTTGGATTTTTGACCACATCGATTTCTGGAATTCTCACTCTTATCCGAATCCCGGTTTTTCTGCTAGTCCTACAAATTCTGGTCAAAACTCTCTGCGAGGTTTTCAGCATGAACTGAACTTTATCAAAAATAGAGTAAATCGCGATCTTGAAGTATTTATTACAGAAACTGGCTGGGTGGATAATCGAGTTACTCGGCCATGGCTGAGTCAGTACTATCTCTATGCAGTCCAACATGTTTGGTCAGATGAAAGGGTAAAAGGAGTAACACCTTTCTTAATTCGTGGTGCTCCAGGTCCTTTTGCCCAGTTTAGTTTTTTTGACGATCAAGATCTTCCCACTCCTATTTTTAAAGCAGTGCAAGAAACTATCTTAGAAACTGATTAATTATTGTTAAGCTAGGGGTAAGTGGAAAATATATTGTGTCTAATTCAAAAAAAACCAGCCCAGAAGAGGGCTGGTTTTTTTTGAATTTAATCGACAAAAAGAGATTGTCGATTATTTTTCTTTTAGCCGAACCGACAATTTTTTTGGCTTGTAGGCTTCCAGTTTGGGGAACGTAACTGCAAGAACGCCATTGTCGAGGATTGCTTCGGGCTCTTTGCTTAAGTCGATGTTGCCAGGAACTGCCACCTTGTAGGAATAACTCCAAG
>DAOLOF010000067.1:0-3835 GCA_035416965.1 Candidatus Woesebacteria bacterium | reverse complement strand
CATTTATTACGGAAACGAACTTTACCGTTCTTATAACCGTAATCATAAATATCGCGAGTCACTTTTACATCTTGCAAACAGTATTTCTCTAATTTGTCCAGTTGTTGAGTACGATAGTACTCAATCGCATCAAGCCCATCACCAGTCTTCCCCTCACCCAAAGTTTCTTCTGCCACGACGTTGAGTTTAATACGGTGACCAAAGCTTTTTTTAATTCGATCCATCAGATCCAAGGTAGGGAGGCTAGCTATTTCTCCAGAATAGTAAGGAGCTAATGCTGGTAAGTCAAAATCGTCAATGTTATAACCGATAAGAACGTCTGCCTTCTCCAGCAAAGGAAAGAGGTCTGCCAAATTATGCTCAAAAAAAGAGCGCATTTTTCCTTGATCGTTCATTCTCTCTCTGACATTCACTCCCACAAAAGAAACACCTAATTTATCTGGGAAATAACCACCCACTTCCTTGAAGGTTGTTTTGGTTTCAACATCTAGTATAACTTGTAACATAGATAAAGTGTGCAAAACAATAAATATTTCCCTTTCAATACTTAATTGAAGAGTATGAGATTTTGTATCAAAGAACTAAGTTTAGTGCTAAGGTTGACTTTTTGCAATCAGCTGTTTATCGCCTGAAGATAGATCTTTTCAACATTAAGCCAGTTAATGACTGGCCAGAAGCTGGCTACATAATCGGCTCTCCTGTTTTGATACTTCAAATAGTAGGCATGCTCCCACACATCTAGATTTAGCAAAGGCATTTTCCCCAGTGAGAGCGGACTGTCTTGATTGGCTGTTGTCATAATTTCAAGCTGGTTGTTTTGATTGAGCACCAACCAAGCCCAACCAGATCCAAATTGACCCATCGCCGCCTTAGAAAAAGAGTCTTTAAATTGGTCAAAACCCCAAGTTTTATTGATAGCATCAGCTATTTGTCCTTCGGGGACATTTTGCTGCTGATGTGCCTCATCTAGATGATCAACCGCTCTCAAGCTTTGCCAATATAGAGAATGGTTAAGATAACCACCACCATGATTAATGACAGCTTGACGAATTTCTTGAGGCAGTTGATCTGGTTTGGCCAAGAGTTGCTCCACAGGCAGGGTCTGCAGATCGGAGTAATTACTTAGAGTATTATTTAAATTATCTAAATATGTTTGATGATGTTTACCATAGTGAATTCTCATGGTTGCTTCATCAATAAACGGCTCCAGTTGATGAAATTGATAATTGAGTTGGGGTAAGCTGTGCATATTTTCGAAGATAATTAATAAGAGTGCAATTGATTGTAAGCGATATTAGCCAACTTTACGGTGAGATATCTTACAAACTTGAGATGAGATGTGTTATTTGTTTTTGCTAATAACACTCAGTAACTCTTGAATCAAGTAGCCAATAAAGGTATAGGTAAAAATGGCAAAAAGAGTGGTGAACTCCAGCACAAAGCCACCCGATACCTTGGGAGTGGGAAATGCCAACTCAAAGGGGTTTAGCAGAGGGCCGGTGGTGTCATAAATCCAAGCCACAAAAGACGCTCTTGGATTGGCCGCCATGAGTTTGAGTAAAAAACGAAATATTAACAAAACACTAATTAATCCAAAAACAAACACAGCTAGTTCTTTAAGTAATTTAAGCATAATAAATGACTGTTGTTATTAATTAATAAGGTTAATTGCTTGGTTCATAATTTTTTCGACATGTTTGTTAATTAATAATCAACAATTATCAACTGATGTTTACTCGTTATTAGCCACTGATATTTCGTTGGTAATTCTCATCAGCTCAATCAATCTGTCTTGAAAAGTCGTTTCGAGAAACTGTTCAAGTTGGGGCCAATCAAGTTCGTAATCAGTCAGTTTGAGCTGTGTCATATCTTGCCACAACACCTGCCCCACTGCAAAACCAGTGGCTCCGTTTTCCAAACAAATTCGAAGCTGATTTTTAAACTGTTCATAATCTTGATGTTCATCAACCATCAACCAAGGAACGTCCAGCTCCGCAGTAATGGTGGCAGCAGTAAGCGGTTCAAGAGGATATTGAATCGCGATCAAATTGGTAAAGCGAGCCAGTTCAAATACGGAGTTCAGAAGATCCTCTTGAAACTGATCGGGATCATAGGTTAATCCTTTGGGCTCAAATAGTTTGAGTTTAAGCATCCAATCAATTCCTAAATATTGGCAATAATCTTGAATTTCTGCCAAAACCTGTTTTTTTTGTAGGGCATTTTTTTCTTGTGGATGAAAAAAAAGTTCGAGCTTCGCCAAACTATAATTATTGCGGATCTCTTCCAGACCATGATCAGGCATCAGGACTGGCAAAGCCAGTGGATCCATCTCAGCGGTTATAGCATTTAGTCTGGTTACGCATCCACCTTTGCCTGGCAGTTGAATTGCTTCGAATGAATAAAGAGGATCGATCACAATGCCAGAGAGGTGCTGTTTGGCCAGCTTAGCCATTTTAAGGAGAAGATTCTGAACTATATCTACGTTTTTGTTGACACTTAAATCAAGTCCCAAACTAGTGGCCAACTGAGTGGCTGTATCCAGTTCCAATAACCCCACTGCTCCCTGAGTAGAGCGTATATATTTTACGTTCATAATTGAGTTGTGTTGTCAAACACTCTTCTGCCTACCTTAAGAAAATGAAGACAGCAAGAAGTATTTCCACTCATTATATACATAAAAAATCCCCGAGAACACTCTCGGGGATTTGTGATTTTAGATTTCTCTTCAAAATCGCTTTCGAAACAATTAATGAAAGTCAGAACCTCGACGATTGTCAGAACGAGAACGGTCATAGCCTCCCCGATTCCCTCGAGAAGCACGATCTGGTGAATATCCATTGGAGTAACTCCTATTACCTCTAAAAGCACCTCCGTTACCTTCTCTTGAACCAGAGCGACCATTGCCTCGACTGTCTTGTCTGTGTTGACGCACTTGCTCAGCCTCTTCTTTGGTTAACATTGATAAACCAATCTTGCCGTCTTCTTTGATTTCATTAACTCTCACTTTCACTCTATCTCCCAATTTGACTAAGGAGTTGGGATCTTGAACAAAGCCCACAGCCATTTGTGAGACATGAACCAAACCTTCTCTTCCTGGAAGATACTCAACAAAAGCTCCATAGCTTTCGATTCTGGTAACCTCGCCCTCATACTCATCGTCCACCTCAACCACCTTAATGATATTCTCAATCATGGTTTTGGCTTTAGCGATGGCTTCATCATCGTTGCTGGCAATATTAGCCACCCCTATTTTCAGCTCTTCATCTTCTTCAATGTCTACTTGAGCTCCTGATTGGGCAATGATCTCCTTGATCATTTTGCCACCCGGGCCAATAATCTCACCAATACGATCAACTGGAATAGCCACTTGAACAATCTTTGGTGCATAAGAGCTCAATTGAGCTCGAGGTTCGCTGATGGTCTTGAGCATCTGCTCCAAAATAAACAATCGCCCCTCTTTAGCTTGATGTAGAGCCTCGCGTAAGATTTCAATAGTCAAGCCCGTCAGCTTGATATCCATTTGAATAGCGGTGATTCCTTGCGTAGTACCAGCTACCTTAAAGTCCATATCACCAATGTGATCTTCCAGGCCTTGAATGTCAGATAAAATAACATGAGCTGAAAGATCCTCATTACTGATCAACCCCATGGCAATGCCTGATACCGGCCGTTTGATGGGTACACCAGCCGCCATCAGTGAGAGAGTGGAACCGCAGACAGACGCCTGACTGGTTGAACCGTTTGAAGACATAATCTCACTCACAACTCTGATGGTATAAGGAAACTCTGCCTGTGACGGAATCATCGGCAGTAAGGCACGTTCAGCCAAAGCCCC
>DAOLOF010000066.1:0-3857 GCA_035416965.1 Candidatus Woesebacteria bacterium | reverse complement strand
CGCTTCTGTTTGCCGGTCCAAAGGGAACTGGAAAAACCTCAGCTGCTCGAATTATTGGTGCGATGCTCAACGATCCAATCAATCAGAAGGTGATTGAACAAACCTTTTTTCAGCAGCTGCCTTCCAAACAGGCTCTCCAAGAACCATCTCTTACTCAACCTCTTGCTGAAAATATTTTTCAGGGGCGTTCATCTTTGGTACAAGAGATGGATGCGGCCAGCAACAGAGGTATTGATGACATTCGCTTGCTCAAGGAACGTGTCTATCTTTTGCCCCAGCAAGGGAGTATTTCAGTTTTTATCTTAGACGAGGTTCACATGCTGACCAATGAAGCCTTCAATGCTTTATTGAAGATTTTGGAGGAACCACCGGCCCATGTAGTATTTATTTTGGCGACTACTGAACTGCACAAATTGCCGGCCACAATCATTTCACGATGTAACTTAGTCACATTCTCCAAAGCCTCTCAACATGAAATTTCAAAACGTTTGCAAAAAATTCTTGAGTTAGAGAAGGTGCCATTTGAGGATGATGCTTTGTTGGAAATAGCCACTCGGGCTGATGGAAGTTTTAGGGACGCGGTTAAGCTGGCTGAGATTGTAGCTATTAAAGGCAAGATTGGTTTATCTCAAATTGAACAGTTGATTGGAGGCTCGATTCTAGTTGATGTGAAGAAAGTTATTGAGTTGGTATTGGGAAAAAATGAGGTTGAGTTAGCCAAACTGTTCGAGCAGTTTCGTCAACGCAATCTCGAAGAAGCTGCATTTCTTCGAACATTTTTCGGGTATCTTCATCAGCAGCTTTTGGCAGGATTGGGAGTAGAAGACGTTCAGCCTAGTCTGGAACTAAAAGTTAGTCAATATCTCTTAACCCAAGTCTCAAAAATGGATCTTCGTCAAACTACTCCAATACCATTTTTGCCTCTTGAGTTATTACTTTTATCAATTATTCAAAAAGCAAAAAGCGGGGACTCATCGGGAGGAAGCAAACGTAACAACGATGCAAGTCAACAATCACCGTCAAGAAAAAAACTTCAAAATAAGCCATCATCGGCTTCCAGTCAAGAACCCGCTGTCGGTGAGTCAAAAAAAATTATCATTGAGAATGATTCCTTTCAAGATTTTTCTGCCTCGTCATTAGGAGGGTCTCTAAGTAGTATTCTGTGTCAACATTGGGCAGAGTTTCTTAATTTAGTTGAAGCTCAAAACCCCACTCTGGCTGCATTACTCCGTTCGAGTCAGCCTCAGGCAGGACCAAACGGCACAGCTCAAGTGAATGTTTATTATCGATTTCATCAAGAACAGTTACAGCAACCCAAACTTCTTCAAATAATTGAGGAGTGTGGATCAAAAGTGGTTGGGAATAAGATTGCTTTTCAATTTGCTTTGGTTGAACCTCCAGTCAACGGAGAAGTAATTGATGTAGCGCCTCAATCTTCATCACTTGAGCTAATTGCTCAAGAAGTATTAACGTAGCAATATGATATACTGAACAAATTATTAACCAATAAAGAAATAATATGGCAAATCCACTCAAGGCTCTTGGAAATCTTAATCAGCTTCGACAACAAGCTCAAAAAATGCAACAGGAATTGTCTTCAGAAGAAATCAGAATTGAGGAGGGTGATATCGTGGTTATTATTAGTGGCGATCAAAAGATCAAGCATTTTTCTGTTCAAGGAATCAGCAGTGAAGATGCGGTTAAGGTTTTGAACAAAGCAATTGTTCAATCTCAACAGTTGGCGGCTAAAAAACTTCAATCGATGAGCGGCGGTTTGGGTGGTCTGTTGGGTGGCATGTAGAGACAAATTTATTGAATCAGTCAAGACTACTGGTTATGTTGCACAAACAGATATTGTTTGCCACCAATAATCCCGGAAAATTGACAGAAATTTCCAAATTACTGGGCGCACTTCAATATCGGGTTATTTCTCTGGCGGATTTAGGTGGTTTTCAAGCTCAAGAAGTTGAGGAGACGGGTTCAACTTTTCGTGAAAATGCATTGCTCAAGGCCGCTTTTTTTGGTCAATTGTCAAAGTTGCCTACTGTAGCTGATGACTCTGGGTTGCTTGTCCACTGTTTGGATGGATTTCCTGGAGTTAACTCAAATCGCTGGTTTAAGGGTAGCGACTCGGCAAGATGTGAGGCATTACTCAAAAAAATGAGCGATAAAAATGAGCGATCAGCAACTTTTGTGACAGTAATTTGTTTTTTCGAGCCATTAAGTGGCTTGGTGAAGTATTTTGAAGGTAGGATAGGGGGTCAAATTGCAAAAACACGGGCGGGCGATGAAGGATTTGGTTATGATCCATTATTTATTCCGCAAGGATACCAGCAAACATTCGCTCAGTTGGGAATCGCGGTTAAAAATCAAATCAGCCATCGAGCTATAGCCATGCAAAAATTGTTGACTTTTTTGGAAACTTACAGTCTGGAAATTGATAATAAATAGTATTAAGCAAGATCGATTTCGGGGCAAAGATATACATCTTGAACGGCTTGAAGCAGTTCGATACCTTCCTCAAACGGTTTTTGAAAAGCTTTGCGTCCAAGAATAAGTCCGGCACCGCCCCCTCTCTTGTTAATTACAGCGGTTCTAACGGCATCACGAAGATCATTGTGGCCAGACTCACCACCGCTATTAAGTAAGCTGATTTTTCCCAAATATGCATGAGCGACTTGATATCTGACCAGGTCAATGGGATGAGGGCTGGCAAGCTTTTGGTACATTTCTCTATCATATTTTGCAAAATCCAAATCACTGAAAGCGGCTAAATGATTGGGAAACTTTTGCTTAATGATATCTGCTTCAATACTCACACCGAGATGTATGGCTTGAGCAGTCACATCAAAAGCCGACTCATAGTTCATATCTGGTTTTTGCCAGAAAGAATTGCGAGGATAACACCAAAGAATGGTAAACATACCCAGTTCGTGAGCTCTCGCAAATGCCCAAGACACTTCCTCAATCTGTCTGTTTGAGTCCGGAGACCCAAAATATATTGTAGCGCCCACACCAACTGCTCCCATATTATAGGCTTGATGTACCTGAGCAAACATATGTTGTTCGTGCTTGGTGGGATAAGTTAAAAGTTCATTGTGATTTACTTTCACAATATAGGGTATTTTTGACCCATATTTACCGCAAGTTAAACCTAAAACACCCAAAGTTGAAGCGACTCCATTGCAACCACCCTCGATTGCTAGTTTTACAATGTTTTCTGGATCAAAATAAATTGGATTATGATAAAAACTATAGGCCGCAGTATGCTCGATGGCTTGGTCTACTGGCAAAATCGAAAGATAACCGGTTCCTTTTAAACGACCATGATGATAGAGGCGCTGGAGGTTTTTAAGAACTGCTGGCGATCGATCAGATTGAGAAAAAACTTCCTTGTGCAGAGTGCCTGTCGGCTGTTCGATCTGATCTCTGTTAATATGCTGACATTGATAAGTCAATAAATTTTCTGCTTCATCACCTAAAAGAGATTGAATGGAGGTTATGTTCATGGGCAGGATCTAGTAAAATACCAGTAACTTAACTTTATCAAAAAAATACTGATTATGATAGATTGCAGTTGGAAAAAGCAAAATGATGATTGTTCGCAAATTAGCGAGCATATGACAAGTCAGGCAAAGCGTGTTTTTAAACAAAAGATTCTCAAAGAACTTGCTACTTTTCAAACTCAATATCAGTATTTTCAACATACCAAACTGATGGCAAAGTTATTAAGAAAACGGCGTGGAGCTCGTGTCTTATCAAATTACGATTTTCATCTAATGCTGGCGGCTGTTTATGGATATCACTGGGGATGTCAAAATCTATTTGGTAAGCACCACTGCCATCCAGACCTTCCT
>DAOLOF010000065.1:0-3865 GCA_035416965.1 Candidatus Woesebacteria bacterium | reverse complement strand
AGATGATCAATCCCTATGAGTTCAATATTTTTGACAAAACCAAGCTTTTGACAGCTTTTTTGCGGCAAGAATACTTTTTTATATCCCAAAGAAGAGGCCGCCCAAACCAGGTAAAATAGATCTTGAGTACTGCGCAACCGACCATCTAAATCCACCTCTCCAAGAAAACAATCTTCAGAATTAGGTTGATAGAGATGATAATCTGCCAGCAAGCTCACCAGTAATGCCAAATCAAGGTGAGATTCTGTTGAGACGGGGAGAGCTGGAGTGAGACTGATCGTCGTGCGCAAACTTTTCAGTCTGATCTTTTGAGTCTTCAGAATTGATAGTAAACGTTCTCGAGTAGAACGTAAGCTAGAACTCGATCGACCGGTCAATATTAATTTAGGCAAACCGCGACTACTGGCCACTTGGATTTGCACAGCTTGGGGTTGAAGATGAAATATTGTTACCGAGCCAACAAAGACTGACATACTGCAGTTAGTATGGAAGCCCCGTCTTTCAACAAACTTAAAAATATGAAAGCATTTGAGAAAAAGCTCAAAACTATCAAGAAGTCTCTACCTACCAAGTCAAACGATAAGCGTGTAAATATTTGTCTGAACCGTAGTCTCGAATTTCCACTTTGTCTGAAGGAGGATAATAGGTTCCTTCAAAGTGTTCATAATCCCCGCCGGTGCCATAAAACTGACTGCTATTGGGAATCACAATTCTAAGTTTGGCATAGCCAAGTCTCTTACCCTGCCAATCAACATCAACGCTCCAGGGCTCCTTGGTATTGGGAGTACCTTGAATCATAATATCGATTTGGTCTCGAAGATAAAGTTTATCCTTTCCCCATTCACCCTTAAACTCATAGAGCATGAGGTTTTCTGGTAAAACCGTTACTCCAATAGAATGATTGGGATGATACTTTTGATTTCTCACCACCCATACAAGCGAAGCAATAAAGGCTCTTTGTCTTCCCGTCATGCCCTATATTATATCAGCAATAATGACAGATAAATAAAGTGAAGAAAAAATTCATCCAACAGTTAGAGCTTCTTTTTTAAGCTGGCTGATATAATACTTAGTAGAGTATATGATGCGATCATTTCTATATTTCCTTAAGCGACCAGTACACTGGCTGAAAACGGGACTGTTTAGAGGTTTCCTAGGTCAAGTTCGCTTTGGTTTTCCCAATCGTCAGCTCAAGATAATTGCCATCACCGGCACCGATGGCAAAACAACCACCTGCAGTTTGGTTTACCATCTGTTGAATGAGGCTAAAATCAAAACCGGCCTCATCTCTACCGTGGCGGCCAAGATTGGCAAACAAAACATCGATATTGGCCTGCACGTAACCTCTCCCGATCCTTTTAAGATGTATTCACTCTTGCGCACAATGGTAAAAGCCAAGTGTCAGTATGCGGTAATAGAGATGACGTCTCACGGAGCTTATCAATTCCGCGATTGGGGAATAAAGCCAGAAATTGCGGGACTCACCAACATTTCTCATGAGCATCTTGATTATCATCCAGACTATTTAAGTTATCTGTCAGCCAAAACTCTGTTGCTAAAAAAAGCAAAAATTGTCTATTTAAATAAAGATGATCAATCTTTTTATCGAGTCAGACAGCGACTCAAGTTAAAACAGCAGGACGTCGATGCCTACTCGATAACTGATCCATTACCAAAAAAGATTAAAGAGGCTATAAACAAGCGTTTCCCTGAACCTTATAATCAAGCCAATGCTCGCCTAGCGGTAGCAATTGTTGTCAGGTTGGGACTGGACTCTGCCGTGATCGCTCGTGGCATTGAGAACTTTTCTGGAGTGGGAGGACGGCTTCAACCGTTAATACTTGGTCAAAAATTTGAACTGTTTATCGATTTTGCGCATACTCCCAATGCCATTGACAATGTCCTTGGAGCTTTAAAAAATCGCTTGAAAAAAAATAGACAATCGGGCAGGCTAATAGCTCTTTTTGGCTCAGCAGGCAAACGAGACATTAGTAAGAGACCATTGATGGGACAGATGGCGACCAAACATGCTGATTACGTAATTCTGACAGCCGATGATCCTCGAAACGACAACATCTGGAGCATTATTCATCAAATCAAAGGTGGTATTGAACGGGATCACTCTAAAATTATTTCTATTCCCGATCGATACACCGCTATTAAGTTTGCAATCACTCAATTAGCACAACCACACGATATTATTGTTCTGATGGGTAAGGGCGTAGAAAAAAGCATGGCCATCGGTCATCAGGAAGTTCCTTGGAGTGATGAACTGGTAGCAACCCAAATCATCAAAGAAACACAACTGGACAAACATTCATGATCAAATTTGACCAAGTATCGCAGTGCTATTTAATGGGCATTAAAGGTGTAGCCATGACATCAATTGCTCAAATATTGCTTGATGATGGCAAACAAGTGGCGGGGTGTGACGTTAGCGATCACTTTGTTACAAAAAATATTTTAGATAGGTTAAAACTGCCAATCGAGATTGGTTTTAATCATGAGCTGCCAGTATCCACCGAGTGTGTGATTTACACCTCTGCACACCAAGGCCCCCACAATCCTTTGGTTGAGCAAGCTTGCCAAAGAGAAATTTTGACTCTGTCACAAGCAGAAGTGCTGGCTCATTACTTCAACCAAAAACAAGGGATAGCAGTCAGTGGAGTCGGTGGCAAGACCACGGTCTCAGCCATGATTGCTTGGATACTTGATCAACTCCAACTTCTGCCATCATTTTCGGTTGGAGTGGGTGAGATCTTGGGAATGACCAATACGGGACGTTGGCAACCCGCTGGCAGACATTTTGTGGCCGAAGCAGATGAGTATGTAGTAGATCCTGAATGTGGTCATGATAAAAGACTGATGATTCCACGTTTCTCCTATTTGAAACCCTGTGTGAATGTATGCACCAATCTGGAGTTTGATCATCCCGATGTATATCTTGATCTTGAACACTCCAAAGAGGTCTTTAAAAAGTATTTTCTTCAAACTCACCCGGAAGGCTTTCTCATTTTTAATCAAGACAGCCCCAATTTATCGTCGCTTGTTTCAACAATAAACGGGTTGCACAAAATATCATATGGTTTATCGCCTAACTCAGACTGCCAGTTGGTAGGATCTCGAGTTGAAAATCAGCACAGTCTTGGGGAGATTAGTTATCACAAAAAAGTTTATCAAATCAATCTCTCGTTTCCTGGGACTTATAATTTACTTAATGCAATCGCTGCTTGTTTGGCAGTTGAGACAGTTGGGGTTGATTTTGGGACAGCGCTGGAAGTGGTAAATCAATTTAGGGGCACCAAAAGAAGATTTGAGTTTGTGGGGCAGTTTCAAGATGCTTTGTGTTTTGATGATTATGCCCATCACCCTCAAGAAATTGTCGCCACCATTAAGGCTTTGACTCAATGGTGTCCCAGTCGTCAAATCGTCGTTGCTTTTCAACCTCACACTTTTTCTCGCACCAAACAGTTATTTAACGAGTTTGTGCAAGCACTAGCACAAACGCCTCGACTTATTTTGCTTGATATTTTTTCTTCCGCTCGCGAACAGCCAGACAATTCCATTTCATCGAGTCTATTGGCCAAGGCAATTGCGCAGTACTCTCCGCACTCAGTCGTTGAAGTAATCTCGACAGTGCCAGAATTAGCAAAATGGTGTCAAAAAAATTTGAATAAAAGCAATGCGTTTATTACCATGGGGGCCGGGGACATTTATCAAGTGCACGAGCAGTTAATGATGATATAATTATGTCTCTTACCTTGACTGGCCTCGGTGGCGGAATTGGTAGACGCGCGAGACTTAAAATCTCGTACTTTCACCAGAGTGTGGGTTCGATTCCCACCCGAGGCACCAGCAAATTAAC
>DAOLOF010000064.1:0-3886 GCA_035416965.1 Candidatus Woesebacteria bacterium | reverse complement strand
CTTGCGGAGAAGTTTTTGACCACTCCAACACTTGAGTCACTAGACTATCAAGCCAGTGAGCCGACTGTTTGTGTCGCTCTTGAGACATGTTTGTGAAAAATGTTATTTAACTGACTCAACAATGTACACCATCTCTCCCGCCGGGGCATTGACCACCACTTCGTCGCCTTGTCTTTTACCCAATAAAGCCTTACCCATAGGAGCCACCACTGAAATTTTCCCCTGATCAACATCTCCTTCAAACTCACCAGCGATAATCAGTGATAGTTTTTCTTTTTTGGTACCTTTGAGGTAAATAACTACCTCACTGCCGACACCAATTTGAGTTTTGCTCCTGGTTTTGGCAACTATTTCAGCTCTTTTAAGCACATCCTCAATTTCGCTGATCCTGGCATCAATGATTTCTTTATCTTCTTTTGCATTTTGATACTCAGTGTTTTCACTTAGATCTCCTTTATCACGAGCTATCGCAATTCGTTGCACCAGCTCTGGCAACTTAACATTAACCAACTCCTGAAGTTCATCCTGCAACTCTTGAAATCCTTCTTTGGTCAGTTGAATCACTCTTGATGAATCTTTAGGCATAATAACTTTCAAAAATAAATAACTAATAGCGAAAAATATTCGGTTGGTAGTATACCACAGCCTATTAAATATAATTATGAAAAAATTTAAAAAACAAGTAAATTATTTATCATTCCTTTCACTTGTCAGCTCAGATAAAGTTCCACGTTCTCCAGCATTTATTGAGCCAACACAATCACTGCGTCATACTCTCCTTTTGGATCCTCTGCTTTCACTCCTTCTGCAAATGCTAACTCTATTTCTAAATCATCAGCTAAAGCCTGGAGTAAAGCCTGATCTTCAGTTGCCATCAGCAAATACACACCCGGTTCATAATCTTCAACCGCATTCTTAGCGTCAACTTGAGCATATTTCTTTGTCTTGAGCTGACTGGCCACTTGACCAGCATAGCCAGCCTTGGTAGTAGCATTGACTACTCTAAGCTTAATCTCCTCCCGGTCAACAACCACTTCTGGAGTAGGTGATGGCTCAGGAGTGGGACTAACATTCTCTACAATCTCGGCAACAGGTTCTTCTGCTGGGGGAGTGGTAGGTTTAGAAAGACTCAATAAACCAAAACCCAATCCCACTCCAATCGCAACAGTGAGGGCAAAGCTGCCTAGTCCAATTAAGAGCAATCTTAAGAAATTACCTGTCCCATCATTATTTTTTACTATCATTTTGGGTCTTGATTCAAATGAGTAATTTGTTTGCGATGTTGGTGGTTGAGTAATTACGGCACTAGTGGCAAACCGCTGTAAATCAATATCCTCATCAATTTCAACTGCTGTTTCAGCTTTATCATTAGGTGCCTGTGCTTCATCCTGATTATTTTGGGTTTTTTTATGTGACTCCTGTTGGGATTCGTCTCGAAATTCGTCTTTCATTTCCTCTTCATCAATTTCTCCCTCGTTTATTTCCTTCCCTTGGATTTCATCTAATTCTTCAATCAAATCTTTATCTTTAGCCATTAAATTAATCTTTTCATCTTTTGCATCACTCGACTCCGTTAAGAGTGAAGAGTCATCAGATAAAGAATCTTCAACTGAGGAAGAATCAGCCATTAAAGAAAAGGGGGAGTTGGGTTTAGGCAAAGCAGCCCCAGAAATTACCGCTGAAGAATCCGAAGAGTCGATATTATCTGGAGAATCCAGATCATTAAGTTGAGAGTTTTGGTCAAGTGATTCAATTACTTCTGCTTCCTTTTCAGCAGAATCTAAGTCGGTAAGTGTTCCATCTGTTTGGGCCGCCGAGAGCTTCACACCCTTCAGAGAAAAACGAGGTGTTTCTAGATCGGGAATTGAAATAGTTCTCATTGACGCACCAATAATCTTTTCCAAGTGGGGCGCAATCTGTTCGTTATCTCCGCTTTCATCAGCTAGTTGTTGAACTGGCAATATACCCGCCAATTTTTCCTTAATTGTATCTTCAACTTGAGACTCCGTCACTAAATAGGCAGTTTGCAGGCTGGACTCAACTCCTTTGAGAGTTTTGATTGCTTCCACAAATCGGTCAATGTTCTCTACGTTGTCAGCCAAAGGTTGATCAACTCCGATGTAGTGTTTTGCCATATAAAGCATCTCTCCCAATTGAATGATTGAGATAGAAGGTTCAAGCGAAATCAGAGATTTAATTACCCAACTTAATGGATAAATTTGATCAATAAAAACCTGATGTTTCTGCAGGGCTTTTTGCAATGGCACCAGCTGAGAATTTTGTAGAGTGGATAGTTGAACCTTAAACACTCCTTTGTACTCACTTAAAATGAACGTCTCAATTTGGTGAGTTTCGCTAGAAATATGCAAGCTAGGAATTACTTCTTCTTTTAGATATTCCTTAACTGCTTTTTCGCTTGAGCGATCAACATTAATAATGGTGTTCGTAAAAAAGTCATCTGGCAAAATCAGAGAATACTGATCAGCATCGAGCTTTCGAATCAAGCGTTCTACATTCTCCTCGATTAGCTTGCCATCTCGAAATAGTTGTCCGTTGTACTGTTTGAAGTTTTGAATCAAGAATGAATGGGGCTTCTTTGCGGGTAATAGCTCCACGAAATAAGCCAAGTCGGGCAATATATACAGCAATTTAGAAGTATTCAACATAGGTAGGCAGCTTAGTTGATGAACAGTAACTATAGTATGAGGAAAAATGACGGATTTTGCAAGAGCAGTCCTTGAGATTTGGCTCGGCTCATACGAATAATTTTTATTCTTTACCAAAAACCATCAGTTAACAATAGAATGTTTAACTCGACAGTCGTTTTTGCTACCCCATTCATATTGTTGGATTAAATTGATAAAATTAATTGAGGACAAATCGTCCTCATCACATTTTCCAAAATACTAAAAATACACAAGGTGAGTAATGTTTTTTGTGAAAAAATTTCCCATAGTTTTGGGAAAAAGCTTTGGTCCAATTTATCTTGGGATGTCTCGAGCAGATGTGGAAAAATCTTTAAAAGCTAAACCAACAGTTCGAAATAATATTTATTATTTCTTTGAAAATTTGCTTCAAATTGAATACAAAATGATTCTGTTGTATTTATTCAGTTATATAAAAACGAGAAAATTCTTCCATATTTTCACAACCACGATCTTTTTCAATTAACTGATGATAGTATTCTAAAGTTATTCTCACTAATCGGTAGTGTAAATCAAAACAATCCTGAATCTGAGTATGTATATTCATTTGATAGCTTACAAATACAGTTTTGGAGAGAAACTAATCCAGTGTCACTTCAATATGAACCAAACTCTTTAGATAAAAAATCCGAGAATTACGAGGCTGAAAAAAAGTTAAATTCTGTAGAAATAGGGGCTAGCAGATATTTTGATACTGTAGCAATATTTGATGAACACTATTACGATTAGGCCATATACATCACACAATATCTGCCATTGACTTTAAGTTACTGGGCCACTTCTTTTCTTTTGCCTGAACGCATCTCTGTATCCGGCAAACACGGGGCGTACAAAGGTAGGATCTAGGTCTTTAAATAATGCTAAGCTTCTCGACCATTTCGATGGGTCATTGGCGATCTGCGTTGTGAGAGCTCTGCTTGATCCTTCTCTTGAGGCTTCGAGTGAATCGTTGTTTGTTGATGGTTTCCACTTTTTAAAAAACTCAACAACGTTTTCTGGCTTCATTTCATTGAACTACTCGTCAGAAATACTACTTTTATATCCCCAACTTCCACCGCTAGACCTGGAACGAAAAAATGAGTGTTCAGGTTGCCCAACAATGGTAACCAAGTTTTCATAATATTAAGTCCATGCAGTATCAATATCCTTGAATGGTAGGAGATGATACATTTGCCAATTCT
>DAOLOF010000063.1:0-3891 GCA_035416965.1 Candidatus Woesebacteria bacterium | reverse complement strand
CGGAGTGCCTTTACCTAAGTTATTTAAGACTGGAGATAGTTTTTTGCTCAAGCAGAATTTGCCCCACCATAAGCTTTCTATCTGGATGATTGTCATGGATTTTTTTGAAGGCATAGATTTTATTCATAGTCCTTTCACACTTGAGGATATTCGTTATTTTGCCAAAATATTAACCATTTTTAATTCGTCTCAGTTGGTCAGAGACTCAATGTATGATCCTTGGCAACCACAATATTTTCTTGAAGAATATCAAGCAAATGCTCAATATTTATCTCCCGCCAATACCGTGCTTATTGAAGAAGTAGCTCAAACATTTCAGCAGATTGATTTGGCTACTTTGCCTAAATCCATCATCCACGCCGACTTCATGCGCAACAATATTTCAAAAAATTCAGTTGATAAGTACTGCGTTTTGGATTTTGGAGTAGTGAATTATGCGCCGTGTCTGTCAGACGTGGGTGTTTTTTGGACTGGGTTTTACTTAGATCCTGAGGTTTCGCTTGAAAAAAATAGAGTAGCATATCAAACTGGGCTAGAGACTTATCAAAAATTCTTGCCGCTCACTCCTGATGAACTAGCCCATGTTGGCACTATAACTCAGGCCGCATATGCTTTATTCCATATCGCCGCCACTCATGAAAAGTTTGTAGAAAACAATCAAACTGAGGAGAATGGATACTGGATCTCGCTGGGAATTGATAGTCTAAAATTAACCGATAAACTGGATATTTAGAAGCAAAAAAATATCGCTTCTCATTTATTGTTGTTTTTACTCATCTCAAATAAAGTAAACACAAAACACTTTATTTATAAGTGAAAAAAAAGTATCCACGTACAATTTTTTGATTAAACAATGCAACTTTCAACTGATAAAAAAATGGTTTTGCTTGAACTAATTAAATGGTTAAATAAGCCAAACTCTTCACACGTTAGTGTTGGTGGTTATGCAGGCACTGGCAAAACCACTCTCATCGCAATTTTACGCAAACTTATCTTTCGCCAGCAACCCAAGCTAAAAATTGCATTTGCGAGTTTTACTGGTAAAGCTACTCAAGTTCTCGCTAACTATCTGCGTTTAGTCAAATCTGTTTATCCACAGGACTCGGTAAGCACTATTCATTCCTTAATCTATACACCATTAGTTAACCAGGCTGGAGTAATTTTTGGATGGGAAAAGAAAGAAAAAATTGATGCAAGTCTCATTGTCATTGATGAAGCATCAATGATCAGTCAAGATATTTGGCAAGACTTGCTCTCATATCAACTACCCATCATCGCTTTTGGAGATCACGGTCAGCTGCCACCAATTTCTGGACATTTTTCGTTAATGAGTCATCCCGATTACAAACTAGAAACAATTCATCGTCAGTTGAAAGATAATCCAATCATTAAGCTTTCAATTATGGCTCGTGAAACTGGCAATATTCCTGTTGGTCGATACTCAAATCAAGTAGAGAAAATTGCGGTTGATGATATCGAGGCACAAGAAAAAATATCTGAGCTGATGACAGAAATATCTCCAGATACTTTGGTGTTGTGCGGATACAACTCCACTCGGGTAAAGCTTAATCAAGAAATTCGTCAGCAATTAGGCTTTTTGACTGAAGAACCTCAAGCAGGAGATCGGGTAATCTGTCTACGAAATAATCATCAAACTCAACTTTATAACGGCATGTTAGGTACGCTCCAACATCTCCAGTCAGAAAGTAAAAAATGGCTACAGGCCGAAATTAAGCTGGATGATAGAGACAATCTTTATTTTGGACAAATATTGACATCTCAATTTAACTCTACAACTCCATTAAACTTTTCACAACAAAGAGCCAAAACCCTTCAAGGAGATCTGTTTGACTATGGCTATACTCTCACCGTACACAAAGCTCAAGGAACTCAAGCAAAAAGAGTCCTGCTTTTTGAACAGCGCTTTCCAAAAATGAGTGATGATGACTGGCGCAAGTGGTTATATACCGCTGTAACCAGAGCACAGGAAGAACTTCTTATTGTGGGCCAGTAGCCTCCTCAAAAAAAGTTTAAGGTTACTGGTCATCAAAAAATCCTTCGTTTTCTGCCAAACCGTAGTCTGCTTTTCGATTGATGAGTGGAGAAGAATATACGCTTTCCGTCCAATTTACTTGAGTTCCCAAAGATATATCCCGACGATACTGTACCCTCTTAATTTTTTCATAGAGAGAAAAAAATTGACTGGGACAACCCCCGTCGAGAGACAAATAATATCGATGGGCCTTTTTTTCCGCAAGATTGGTTGCTTGCCAAACTCGATCTTCTTGATACTCGTCTAAAAGAGAAGCAACCTTATCATCGGTCAAGTTTAATATTGACAGATCATCATTTGATTGGATCTGATTCTGGTTGTCTTGATTCTTGTTATCATCTTGATAATAGTCGTCCTTTAACTGAGTTTCGATTAATTTCTCGGCTAACTTCTTATCACGCAGACCATCTACTCGAAGCAGACATTCCAAGAAATGATCTTTATTGTAATAACTATATCCATACTCAATTATACAGGCGGCTTTCTGAGCTGATGGTAGAGAACCATATTTGATAATCAGTTGATTGAGATTGTTGTCGATTTTAAAGAGTGCCACCTTAATCTTGGCCAATCGTTTTAGATCCTCCTCTGTTTCAATCCCCAAATCTACACGACGAGAAATTTCTTCAATTTCGCTGCTGATGCCTGGCAACTGCTGATACCAAACATCAATCACTTCTTCAGAAAGCAAACTCAAATAGTAGAAATCAGGAGTTGTCTTTGCCTGTGTAAGATTGTAATTTACGATTTGTCGATCCATCTTAATCACTCCTAATAAAACTAATGCCAAATATCCAGAAAGAAAAAAACCAAAAAAGAAATGTTTGTTTGATATTTTTTTACTTAAAATAGCAAGAAAGTGTAGACAAAATACCAGGAAAAGCCATACCAAAAAAATCATCCCCACCCAACGAATTCTTGATAGTCCATAGGCTGAAACATAGAGCCAGTTGCGATTTGCTGCTGATAAAAGAATCGCAAATAACTCACCAACAAGTATCAAATTAGTGATTTTCAAGGCCAATTTTGTAGAAGGAGTCTGTTCATTGATTTGTTTATGATGGACAAAGTAAGTTACAATAAACCCAAGAGCCCCAACCCATAAGAGTTGAATAAAACCTTGCCTGACGTAATCTGCATAAGTAATATTCAATTTGGCAAAGACTGCTTCAGAGGCAAATAGATACTGAAGTTGAGTAAACAGAAAAAGCGTGAAAAGGACCAGCAAACTACTCACCACAGCCAGAGTCATCGTACTTGAAAGTTGACGACTCAAAGAAGTATCGTGGCTTTTAGGCTGGTAATTAAACACCGAAACAATCAGAATTGAACCAACCAGCAGGGCAGAAAAGAAGAGTCTTTCTAACAATGAGGCCAGCAGATGATTAATGAGGTTTGAAAAAAGAGGATCGGCCGCTGAAAGTAACGCACCAAAGACAACCAAAACCACTATCACCACCAAAAGCGTGACAAAACTTTGCCGCACTTTAGTCTTGATCTTTTGTTGGTGATTCACTATCTCGACGTCATTGCTGTTGCTCGTCATTTCTTCTTTTTTCTTCAATAAAAACAATGAGGGAAGAGCCATCACTGATTGACCAAGCCACCAAAGTAAATTGTGTTCATAAAACTGCAATCCGTTCAGCAAAATCATCAAGTATAAAGTGACAAAGTAAAAACAACGATAAAGATCGCTAATAAAGTCATTGGCAGTAATACTAGTCAGAAGGATTAACACAACCGCCGCAATAGTCAAAAACGCTGTCAGCTTTTTTTTGTTTGGAGAAGCAAGCGTATTATTCGTGAAAAAAACCATAAGAATCAGGGCAAAGACAGCA
>DAOLOF010000062.1:0-3982 GCA_035416965.1 Candidatus Woesebacteria bacterium | reverse complement strand
TGATCAATATGATTCAGCGGCAAAAATTTTTTGGCAACTTGAGGCTGGCGATGAAAGGCTGGCGAGGTCTTTTGAGTTGAGTCAAGTGAACGAAATTCCTTCAGCTTATTTTTTACCTCGCTTTCGAGATATTGTGACGTGGATGCAAGACCCCAAAATTTCTCTGGAGACCAAGTTTTCTGAAGTTAAGGGTCAGGCTCTGACTGAAGGAGAACTAACTGAGTTAGCCGAACGCCATCATTGCGCCCAGATTTGGTTGGAAAAATATGCTCCCGCAAATTTTAAACTAAACATTACTGACAACAGCCAAGAAATAATCACTTTTAATCAGGCTCAACAGCAATTCTTGATAGATCTTGATCAACTGCTGGATCTAAAGTCTTGGCAACCAGAGACTCTACAACAGGCAATTTATGATTTGGCGAAATCCAGTGTGGGGGCACAACAAGGCTTTCAAACAATATATCAACTGTTTTTAGGTAAAAAGTTTGGTCCCAAGGCGGCTTGGTTATTACTTAACTTACCAATTGAAAAAAGAAAAGAAATGATCAGGAAAGCTACCATGATGACTGTTTAGTCATTTTGATTTCTTGTATCTCAATTTTGCTTTATTACATTTACTATGCTTTTACCTACTCGTACTCAAGCTCTTCAGTTAGTGGAGAAGTATATTCATAATACAGCCCTACGCCATCATTGTCAGATGGTGGCTTGGGCTATGGAAGCTTATGCGGAAGCATTAGAACAAGACTCAGAACTGTGGTATCAAACGGGTTTGTTGCACGATCTAGATTGGGAACAGTATCCAGATCAGCACCCACAAGTAGCAGTTAATAAACTGTTGATTGATTATCCTGCTGAGTTGAAACAGGCGGTGCTAGCTCATGCCAGCTGTCGCACTGGTGTTCAGCCACAGTCCTTACTGGATAAGTATCTATTTGCCTGCGATGAATTATCTGGCTTTTTACATGCTTATTCACTGATGAGACCAACTGGTTTTAAGGGTATGTCAAGTTCTAAGGCTAAGAAAAAATTGGCTGATCGCTCTTTTGCGGCCAATGTTAGTAGAGAAGATATTTTACAAGGTTTTTCTTTTCTTCCTGATTCAGACGTCAAACACATTCAGTTTCTCATTGAGGTTTTTTCGAGAAACTGAGAGAATGTGTTCAATTCATTATTCATTTCCTTTTTCCTATGTTAGATATCAACATAATCAGAAAACATCCCAAACAAGTTATTCAAGCCTGTACGGATAAACAACTAGATCCGAGCGTGGTGCGTCAGTTGCTTGAAGTTGATCAACACAAGCGTGATCTTCAGCAAGAAATTGATACTCTGCGACAGCTTGCCAATGAAAATGCTAACGCTATTAAAGCCCGGGTTCCTCAAAAAATTAAGCCAAGCGAGGAGCTGATAAGACAAGGCAAAAAACTCAAAGAAAAGTTAAAACTACTTGAACCTAATTATAAAAAAATTGAAGACAAATGGCTGGAGCTTGCTTTGCAAATTCCCAACATTCCTGCTCAAGAGGTGCCGGTTGCTCCAGACGAAAGCGGCAACCGAGTGATAAAACAAGTGGGTCAGCCAAGGCAATTTGAGTTTGAAGCGAAATCTCATCAAGAAGTTATGCTAAATTTAGGCTGGTTAGATACCAAACGAGCGGCTAGAATTGGTGGTTTTCGAAGTTATTTTCTGCAAAAAGAGGCGGTATTGCTCGAGCAGGCCTTGCTGCGCTATGCCCTGGACTTGATGATTCAACACGGTTTTACTCCATTGACGGTGCCGGTGATGGTTAATGGCAGCGCAATGATAGGCACGGGCTATTTCCCTTGGGGACAGGATGATCACTATTATACTCAAGACCAGCAGATTTTGACTGGTACAGCCGAGGTGGCTTTGACTTCGTATCACATGGGAGAAACTTTAACCGAAGCTCAACTGCCAATTAAATTGGTGGGTATTTCTCCATGTTTTAGAAGAGAGATCGGAGCACACGGCAAAGACACTCAAGGCATAATCCGAGTTCATCAATTTACAAAAGTGGAACAGGTGGTGCTGAGTGTGGCTGACGAGACAGTGACACAAGCTTGGCACGAAAAAATGTTAGGCTATGCGGAGGAGTTATTGCAGAATTTGGGTCTTCCTTATCAAGTTTTGCTGATGTGTACCGGTGACATGGGAGCTGGTCAGCGTAAAAAGTATGATATTGAAACTTGGTTTCCCGCTCAGAACTGTTACCGTGAAACTCACAGTGCCAGCTACTTTAACGATTTCCAGTCTCGTCGTTTGCAGATTCGCTATCAAGCCAAAGACGGCTCTCTTCGCTATGTTCATACTCTCAATAACACTGTGGCCGCATCGCCCCGATTGTTGGCCGCAATTATCGAAAATTATCAGCAAAAAGATGGAACTGTGGAGATACCAGCGGTGTTGAAGAGATGGATGTAGATATGATTAATAGTTTTGTGCTTTAAAGCAAATATTTTCAATCAAGATCCATCATTTTAGCTGCGAAAATTCCTGCTTTTCGTAATCTGGCGGCTCGCTTAACTGTGTTTCTTGGTCAAGGTAATAATTCTCATGCGGAAAATGCTTCTCCAGAGTTTTTAAAATTGCTCTATTAAGCCTATGTGTTTATGAGAAATTTTGGAATTACTGATGATGAGTTGTTTAGTTAACTTTGAAGTAATTATTTATTCAATGATTTTTGTTGACATTCTTTTATAGTATTTGTGATGTTGTTGTGTCTGGTAATTTCCACTTAGCCATAGCTTAATGCGCTCTGGCAACTTTTGTGGCATAATAGTCCCCTATGCTCAATATCTTCAAAAAACTGTTTAATGAAAACGATCGCAAACTAGCTCGATTTCAAGAGTTAGTGCTCAAAATTAATCAGCTTGAACCACAAATACAACAACTCAGTGATCAAGAACTTTCAGCTCAGACGGTGAAATTTAAAGAGATGCTGGCCAGCAAACTGGTCAATTCAAACACTCTCACCAAAGAAGAAAAACAGTCCTTGGAAAGGGAGGCTTTGGATGAAATTTTGCCAGAGGCATTTGCAACCGTAAGAGAGGTTTCACTCAGAGTGCTGGGTATGAGACACTTTGATGTTCAACTTTTGGCAGGCATAGCAATCCATAATGGATTGATTACTGAACAAAAAACTGGTGAAGGAAAAACGCTCACTGTCACTTGCCCTTTGTATTTAAATGCTCTGCTTGGCAAAGGGACACATTTGGTTACAGTGAATGACTACTTGGCAGAAATTGGAGCTGGTTGGATGGGTCAAATTTATGAATTTTTAGGACTGAAGGTGGCTGTCATTGTCCATGATCAGGCCAAAATGTATGACAGTTCTGTTGACAGTGAGGTGCGTGGAGATGAGAGGCTGGAGCATTTTAGACCAATTTCCCGTCAAGAGGCCTATTTAGCAGATATTACATATGGTACGAACAACGAGTTTGGGTTTGATTATCTGAAGGACAATATGGTACAGGCATTGGATCAGATGGTTCAGCGGCCATCTGATTCTCACTACTTTGCGATTGTGGATGAGGCTGATTCTATCTTAATCGATGAAGCTCGAACGCCTCTTATTATCTCCGCTCCTGACGCCGAGCCCACCCAAAAATACTATGAGTTTGCCAAGATGGTTCGTTCTCTTACCAAAGATCAAGATTACAAAATCGATGAGAAGGCACGAACTGCCACTCTGACAGATTTGGGTGTGAAAAGACTCGAAATAAAACTAGGAGTGGAAAATCTCTATGAAGAGGATTTTGAAACAATTCATTATGTTGAGTCGGCACTGAAAGCAATGAGCTTGTATCACCGAGATAAAGAATATATTGTGCGCGAGAATGAGGTCATTATCGTAGATGAACACACAGGGCGTTTAATGTATGGTCGACGCTTTTCGGATGGTTTGCATCAGGCGATCGAGGCTAAGGAAGGTGTGCCAATTCAACAAGAATCTAAA
>DAOLOF010000061.1:0-3994 GCA_035416965.1 Candidatus Woesebacteria bacterium | reverse complement strand
GTCAGGCTTCTGCACAAACAGAAATCAAGGATGAAGCATCTCTGCCAGAATCTCTTCAGACAAGTGATGGGGCGTCATTACCAATACACAATCCAGTCATAGCTTTGAGTGAGCAGACTGGAGAGCTTCAATCAAGCAATCAAATTGATTCTCTCGCAATTCACAAAAATAATCGCGGTCAAGCATTTGTAAACTATACACTCAACCCTTTAACTCATCTTGATCAGTCTCCACTGCTCAATCCATTGCAGCTTACCAAAATTGGCTTTTTAGCCGTAATTTTACTAATTCTGGCTACTTTGGTTTATGACTCTTTGGTCATAGGTAATAAAAGCACTATGAGGTTGGTTGGAAAAAACTTAGCCCATATTATTCTTTTTGCTTTTGTTGGTTTTTTGGTTTTTGTCTTTAAAGGAGGTATGATCCAATGATGAAACGCGAGCTTTTTAGTCATAAACTCTCATATGCGACATTGATAATTTTTTTGGGTTTGGCTGGTTTTCTTTTTTTAGCGGCGTGGCCTGATAGAGCATATCAGCGCTACCTAACTGTTTTTCTTTCGGTTTTTTATCTATTTTGGGGAGTGGTAGTTCATTTGAAGAGAAAAGAGCTTTCATCTCAAATCTTTTTCGAGTATCTAGGAGCATCAGTCTTGGCAGGTTCCATTCTTTATTTAATAACTCTGTAGTAGAATCAGGTGTGATACGTTTTGATGAGTTGGTTTGGTGCAATGGCCATTCACGATAGTAGCCATTCAAAAAAAACAAGCGATCTAGAACGCAAATTAACCATCAATCATTAATTGTTGTGAACTATGAAAGGAATCATTCTCGCTGGAGGACAAGGAACTCGCTTAAAACCGCTTACTTTGGTTACCAGCAAACAACTATTGCCGATTTATGATCAGCCCATGATTTATTACCCCTTGCAAACCCTGCTGACTGCTGGTATCGAAGATATTTTAATCATTATCGCTCCAGATCATGCTGGAGATTTTTTAAAGTTGCTGGGAAGCGGTAAAGAATTTGGTTGTGATTTTACTTATGAGATTCAGGAAAAACCAGAAGGCTTGGCTCAGTCAATTTTAATTGGTGAGAAGTTTATTGGTAATGATAATGTTGCCTTGATCTTGGGCGATAACCTATTTGAAGATGACTTTTCCAGTTCAATCCAGAGTTTTGTTCAAGGAGGTAGGGTGTTCGCCAAGAAAGTGCCTGATCCGGAACGCTTTGGCGTTGTAAGTTTTGATGACAGGCAGCGCGCTATCTCTATTGAAGAGAAACCAGCCCATCCCACATCAGATTATGCTGTGACAGGTTTATATTTATATGACAAAACAGTGGTTCAAAAAGCAAAATCACTACAGCCTTCAGCTAGGGGTGAGCTGGAAATTACTGACTTAAATAATCTGTATTTGAGAGAAGGAACATTAGATGTAGCTTTTGTCGAAGGACGGTGGTTTGATACGGGCACTCACGAATCGATGTTTGAGGCTACAAGTTTTGCAAGAGAAAAACGTTTGCGCACATCATTATGACCCACCTACTTAAACTAGCCACTTCCCGAGTAATATGCTTAATTTTGGGCGGATTGCTGGTCGTTAATTTTTTCTCTGGTGTGTCAAAGCGGGTTTTGGCTCAAGAAAATAGTACTCAACCTGAGCAATCGGCTGAAACCGATCAGCTTGATCTATCAATTGATGAATCAAGCGCTCCAGCTCAATTATCTAACGTGATTTTACAGAAGGAGCGTTTGGCCGAGGAGATACAAGATCAACACAGGCAACTTCTTGGTCAACTCAATCAATATCAACATGACGAAAGGCAGTATCGAGTGGCTCTTGATCAGTACCAGCGTTTGCAAACCCTGAGCTCAATCGAAGAGGTGGTTACGGCGGCAAGACAGCTAATCTTGTCCCGAAATCTAGCACTCCAAAGCTATCTTAATCTTCTGAGGCTTAAGCTGATTGAAGCGGAAGGAATTGAGATAACTCATAAAAATCAAGTTGTCGTTCAGATAGAATCTCTTTTGGAACTTCTTAAAGAGCATTCAGCCCAAGCACTCAATATTACTCAGCGTGAAGAAATCAATCAGCTAGCTGAATCATTTCAAGAGATATATTTTCAAATTAGATCAACCAGCTACTATGGTTTAAGCATTTTAGAAATTGGGAAACTACAAGCTGTTTATGATCAAGCGGTCGTGATTAATCAGCGTATTCAGATGGCAAATGAGAGTGATTCGAAGCAGGAAGCGTCAAGAGAGAGGGCATTATTAGAAGTAAACAAACTGATTAAGGAACTTCCCCAACTGTTTTCTAACATGTGGGTCAATGTCACTCTGGCACAAGAAAAAAATGATGGTTATGAATCTTTATATCGATTTCAAAGTCAAGACCTCAATCTTGCTTTTGCTCGTTTATCAAGATTAATTGCTTACTTTGAAGAATTGGAGGGAATCAGCAGATGAGTAAACAAAAATCAGATTCAGCTCCCTTGTTGGATCAAACTCCATGGCCTTTGGTTGATTTTCGCCAAGAAGAATGGTGGCTGGATGGCAAGACAAGAATCAAAAAGGAGCAAACATTTTTTCAAACTAAACAAGCCAAGATATTGGTTGGTGTGGGACTAATCGTGGTGATGCTGACCATTGTGGCTGTAATTAATCGCAAACCCGTTGACCCTCCTTCTATAACTAAAGAAACAGCCTCAGAGCAAATCTTGGATTCTGTCCAAACACCTTTGCAGGAACAGATTAGACGTGTTCGAGCTCAACTTGAGGAGGCTGACCCAGCCAATAAAGACACATCATTGCCTCAGGTAGAAACAAATATTATCATTTCTGAGTAAGATTTGCTTCTTAAACCAGATCGGGCTACAATCAAAAACATGTACAATTTTTCACTTTACCACCAAAAACTTCAAAAAATTCTTGATCACGTTTCAGGAGAAATCAACTCGCTTCGAACTAGTAAAGCCTCAGCAAGTTTACTAGATACAGTTCGTGTTGAAGCCTATGGTACCCAAATGGCTGTGAATGAACTAGGCAACATTTCAGCACCTGATGCGAATATGATTATTGTTGATCCTTGGGATAAATCACTAATAGAAGAGGTGGTAAAAGGAATCAACAAAGCTGGTTTAAACCTTAATCCGGTGGTTGATAAACAAATTATTCGAATTGTTATCCCTCCTCTAACTCAAGAAAGGCGCCAGGAGCTTGTGAGACAACTGAGGCAAAAGGCAGAATCAGCGCGAGCCATGATGAGAAGCGTGCGCATCGATACCAAAAATGAGATTGATTCTCAGGAAGGGCAGGCCGGAGTGAGTGAAGATGATATTCATCGTGAACTTTTGGAGTTAGATAAAATAATGGAGAGTTATGAGGCTCAGCTAACCCAGTTAGTGACGACTAAAGAAAAAGATTTACTCTCAATTTAAGTGTTAATTTTGTTCAAAAAAGAATGCTCAATATCTTGATAGTAATTTTGATTATCTCTTTTTTGGTGCTAATCCATGAGCTGGGACATTACCTTGTGGCTCGTAAACATAATGTGGCTGTGGAGGAGTTTGGTTTTGGCTATCCTCCAAGAATAACGTCTCTTTTTACTTACAGAGGGACCTTGTTTACTTTAAACGCCATTCCTATTGGTGGTTTTGTGAGATTGTTGGGTGAGTCAGAGGATTTTGAGTTGGGTTCTACACCCATTGTTCACCCAAAGCATACAAAATATGGAGAAGCTTTTTATCTGAAATCAGCTTGGGCGAGAGCTCTGATTGTTGGTGCAGGAGTGGCCACTAATCTGCTTTTTGCAACCCTGGCTTTTAGTTTGGTGTTTTCGTTTTTGGGCATTCCTAGTTCACTTGAAGGTCGAGTCAGAATTGGACAGATTGCTCCAGATTCTCCCGCCGCTCATGCTCAACTACCCATCAATGTTGAGATTCTAGAAATTCGTACTCTCGACCAATCATATCAAGTTGATGGAATTGAAGTG
>DAOLOF010000060.1:0-4050 GCA_035416965.1 Candidatus Woesebacteria bacterium | reverse complement strand
TTCTTGATCGGTTGTTATCTGTCGAACGAGTATTGGTTTCTCGATAGTCATATGGTTTTTGCTACAAAATATTTTTTTTCTGTTTGTTGTTTAACCACTATTTCCACAACTCTTCATCAAAATAATACATATCTGCTATATATTATATCAATAATTGTCTATATATGTCAAGATTACACTGATAAATCCTTCTTCTACTACTAAAGAACCGTAAAAAATTTTGTTTCTCAAGTTTCTTTTCTGATCAATATTTTTTTCAGAGTATTATTCTCTTTACTCAACCCCTTGAGATGGTATAGTATAAAGTAATCATGAAAAAAATTTCTCTCTCGCCGAGCGCCAACTCAAACCCAACCACTCCCAACTCGCAGTGGCAAACTCCTACTCAAGCCCACAACGACTCATCTGCAGTTGACGAAAATGAAAAAATATCAGACAATCAAGCTCTGTTTGGGAATACAGCGACTCAAACTGCTGATACCTCTCAAAGAGGATCAGTTAACCAAGCTGTAACCACTCATGCAGATATGACAAAAAAACCATCTCGAACTGTAGCCATTATTCTTTTCTTTGCTGTCGTAGCCGGAAGTGCTACTGGGTGGGGAGCTTATCGATTGCATCAGCAATCAACAGGCAATCGGGCCGATGAAGGACCGGCTGTTGCGCAAAGAGTAGCTGAGGGAGAGATTAAAAATGGAGACGTTTTTGGTATGCAAGACACTGAAACCTTTAGTGATGAAGCTCAAGGCTACTTGCTAGCTGGAGGAGTTGATGGTGAAGGCTCACATCGCTTATTGCGCGTCGGTGGAGAATCTCAAACCGTTTATTTAACTTCAACAGTGACGGATCTTGACAAGCTGGTGGGAGCCGAGGTGAGAGTTTGGGGAGAAACATATAGTGGCCAAAAGGCTGGATGGTTGATGGATGTAGGCAAAGTTGAGGTTATTGAAGTAGCTGGACAGCCACCTTTCGGGGAAAAAATCTAACTTTTCGATACATATTCTGAAAACCGTCTTTCATTAGTTAAACTTCTCTTGCAGTTTTCAGGATAAACATGCTTTAATAGAGACATGAGCATGATTCAGTTTGTGGGCGTTTCAAAGTCGTACCCAGATGGAACTGTTGTCTTAGAAAACCTTTCTTTTGAGGTTAAAGAAGGCAGAATACTCCTAATCACCGGGCCTTCGGGTAGTGGCAAAACCACTATCATGCGACTGCTGATTGGCGAAGTACCACCGGATCAGGGAGAGATTATCTTTGATCAACAGCCTCTTACCAAGTTGAGGGGAAAACAACTTTGCCTTCATCGACGACAAATTGGAGTCGTTTTTCAGGACTATAAGTTGGTGGAAGAAATGAACGTTTGGGAAAATATTGCTTTACCCCTGATGATCAAGGGAGAAAAACAGAGTGTAATTGAAGAAAAAGTGACTGATCTACTCAAACTAGTAGAGTTAGCAGATAAAGCACTTTGTTTCCCTCGCCAACTGTCCGGAGGCGAAGCCCAACGAATTAGTATTGCTAGAGCTTTAGCCAACAGTCCCAAGCTAATATTTGCGGATGAGCCAACAGGTAATCTGGATGAGGCAAATAGCCAACGAGTGCTCAAGCTGCTAACCAAAATAAATCAGTTAGGCACCACACTTTTGCTCGCTACTCACGATCCCATTATCATTAATTCTCTTCAAACTCAAAGAGTAGAGCTGGTCAAGAATAAACCAGACGTTGAGAATCCTTATTCTCAATCTAATTCATCTGGAGATTCTAAAATTACTCAAACTAAAAATAGGTCCGCCCTTTCGCCAAGCGGAGACTCACACGAAACCAACCCTACTCAAGGAAATAATACTATCTCAGACAAAATAACCCAATCGGAGGCTCAATCAATAGAATCAAACGTTCAGCCGAAAGCATCAAAGAGAGCAGAAAAATCTCCTGAAGATTCAGCAAGTTTGTCAGCAAAATCATCAAAGAAAACTAGAGTAGGAGGTTTTTGGGCTCGCTTCGCTCGCCCCTCCAAAAATTCCAAGCCTCAACCATCCTCGTCGTCAACTATTGTCGAGTTAATTGAGGAGTCACCAGCAGAAAACTTGTCTGAAGATCAGCCGTCCTCTCGCATAGAGACTAACCCTACAAAAGAAAGCTTCAAAAAGGAATCTTTTTACAAAAAATCTAAGTCAGGTTCAGCTAGTAAAAAATCATCATGAAATCACTCAAAACCGCTCTGATTAATATCCGCCGTTTGCCATACAAAAGCCTGATTGCAATCTGCATGATCTCTATTACCTTTTTTGTTACTTATAGTTTTTCGCTCCTTATTATTGGATCAGAGCAAGTCTTAAATTATTTTGAGTCTCGACCCACTCTGATTGCATTTTTCAATATTAAAGCAACCGACGAACAACTAGCACAAGTCAAAACGGCAATTGAAGAACTAGATTTTGTTGAAGAGGTGCTGATAGTCTCTAAGCAAGAAGCACTTGAGTACTATAAGGAAAAACAAGATAATCCATTGTTATTGGAGCTCGTCACTGCTGAAATCCTGCCTGCAAGCATTGAGGTGTCCACGATTGAACCCACCTATTTGCCTGAAGTTGAAACCAGACTCCAGCAATTTGAACAGATTGAGGAAATCGTTTTACAAAGAGATGTAGTTGATCAAATGGTCAGCTGGGCACAATCTTTGCGCTTGGTGGGGTTGGTAATTGTGATTGTGCTGGTAGTACTGTCCTTATTTGTGATCTCCAGTACGATTAGCTTTAAGATCGCCAATCAAGGAAAATTGGTCAGCATCTTGAGGATTATTGGGGCCAACAACACGTATATTATTACTCCTTATATATATGAAGGATTCATTTATGGGCTGGTGGGCTCAGTCATTGGGTGGAGTGGCTCGTTGGCTTGGTTGCTTTATCTTTCTCCTTGGCTTCAAACATTTGTCGGCGAGATCATGAAGCTGCCACCTCCATGGCAGTTTTTTGCCATTCAACTGGGTATTGGCACCAGCCTGGGACTCTTTTTTGGTGGTATTGCGAGTCTGGTGGCAGGTAAAAAGTTGATCAAATAATAATGTATGAGCCGATTTTCTAGAGTTGTCATCACTCTGATTTTCATAATTTACCTATTATTGATAGGAAAAGAGCTGGGAATATGGCAGATCACAAGCGTTTCGGCTCAAACAACCAACGAGTTGGGTTGTGACAAAGAAGTTTTGGATGATAATCAGTATTTGGCTTGTCTTCACGAAAAAAAAGCTGCTTTAGAAGCAAAAATTGGAGAAACTCAACAAGAAGCTCAAACTCTGGCTTCTACTTTGAGTATTATCAACAACCAAGCTCAGCTACAGCGCTTGCAAATTGCCCAAACTCAAACCGAGATCTCTATGCTTGAAAAAGAGATTGCCGAGCTGGGTGATCGGATCGAGGGCCTGAGTTTATCCCTGGATCGTCTCAGCTCAATGTTAATCGAAAGGGTATCTCAGTCGTATAAGCAAAGACGTACTCAAAATCCGTTCATGATGTTGGCTCGAAACAGTATTCGTCAGACCATCACTCAACTTAAATACTTGGATCAGGTCGAAAAACAAACTGCCAAAGCGATGGCCGACGCTGAAAATCAGCGTCTCATTTATGATGAACAAAAAAATATCAAAGAAATCAAACAAGAAAAACTTCAAGAAAAAAGAGCCCAGCTCCAAGCTCAACAACGCGAGTTGGAGGCAAGCAAACAAGCCAAAGAGAGACTGTTGGCTCAAACCCGCAATAATGAAGCCACTTATCAACGCTTGTTAAATATTGCTACCAGCGAGATTAACTCGTTTCGCAGTTTTGTCATTTCGCAAATTGGCAGTTCTTACTGCCTAGGCTCACCTGCTCCCCAACCAGATGGCTGGTTTTATAGTCAGCGTGACTCTCGTTGGTGTGGCTCAAGCATTGGTTACTCCAGCGACAGCGTGGGTTCGGTGGGATGCTTAATAACTAGCGTAGCCATGATCTGGAAAAAGTATGGTTTTGATGTTTCGCCTCTCACTATCGCCAGCAATGCCAATAA
>DAOLOF010000059.1:0-4075 GCA_035416965.1 Candidatus Woesebacteria bacterium | reverse complement strand
TCTTTTCTTGATACAATATAGTTACGCCAAGATTAAGACGAACTTGTGCAGTTCTTATATTTTTATCTTTGAAAAATTGATTGTCCATATGTTGCTTGTTCAAAATAGAAGAGCTACTCACGATTACACCATTAAAGAAACCTGGGAAGCCGGAATTGTTTTGACTGGTGCAGAAGTAAAAAGCGTTAGAGCCAAACACGCCAGTTTAAATGGAGCCTATGTTAAAATTTTTAATCTAGAAGTTTGGCTAATAAACGCCACCATTAGCCCCTATCGTTTTGCTAACGATAAACAGTATGATCCCAAACGCACCCGCAAACTCTTGTTGACTAAAAAACAGGTGTATGAGCTTATTGATTTATCACAAATTAAAGGCCTGACAATTATTCCTTTGAGTTTGTTTCTTCAAAACAATTGTATCAAAGTAAAAATTGGAGCAGGCAAAGGTAAGAAAGAATACGAAAAACGCTCTATATTGAGACAAAGAGAGATTGATCGGCAATTAGCCAAAGAGTATAAAGAACGTCGCTGATATCAACTATTTTTGTAATTGGGTAAGATTTTCACAAGAATAACTGAACACTCGATAAGACAAAAGATAGTATTAAGTCAAAACTCGATTATCCTCCTTTTATGTCCAAACCGTTTCAACTTGTTGATTATATTTCCGACATCAAGAGATTTTTTTCATCTCACCCTTTTGTAATCTTTAACATCTTGCTTTGTATCTTGATGCTAATTGCATTGTCCAAACCCATAAAACTTAGTTCCGTAGATCTGGGCAGACACATTGCCAATGGTCGTGAGCTAGTGGCTGGTAACTACCGAGTACTGAATACCAATCATTACTCATATGTCATGCCTGAGCAACCATTTATCAATCACCACTGGCTATATGGAGTAATTGCTTTTTGGATTAGCGAGGCTTCTGGACTGATAGGCATTCAACTGTTTAACGCTGGAGTGTTGATCGTCGCTTTAATGATGCTCGTTAAGATTATTGAAAGACGCTCCTCGCCTGCAATGGCGGCGGGACTTGGATTAATGGCAATGTGGTTTATTGCTAGTAGAACAGAAGTCAGACCTGAATGTGTTGGCTTACTGCTGATGGTCAATTCGCTGAGAATTATTGATCAAGTCCGCCAAACTGGACGTCTAAATCGTGCTCAGATTGGAGTTCTGATAGGACAACAGTTGATATGGGTTAATCTACACATTTCGTTTGTGTTTGGTCTGTTTTTAATTGGTTTGTTTACAATTTGTTCCAGCTGGCTCAAAAGCCCTCGTCTGCCCCAAATTACTCAAAAAAAACTATGGCTAATTTCGTTTTTACTAGCTGGTTGCTGCTTGATCAACCCCAACGGCATTAGGGGCGCTCTCGCGCCCCTCACCATCTTTTCAGATTACGGCTATGCTATTGTTGAAAATCAATCGCTTTGGTTTTTGTGGGCAGTGTTGAGACTGCCTGCCCTAATCTATTTTCTAATATATTTCTTCTTTTTTTTGGTTATTTCCATTTTTGCCTGGAAAAAAACCAGTTGGTTTGACAGAGTATTAGCAATTACTGGCTTTGTCATGGGTGCAACAGCTTTGCGTAATTTACCTATAATGATTGTTTTTACTTTGCCACTTTTGGCCAGCATGCTGACGACTTTCGCCAAAAAACTTGCATCATCGGACACAATGATTTTTTCTCTCAAAAACCAGATGGTTGGGTTAATACAATGTTATTTGTTAATTTTGATATTAATCTTGGCAGGTTCAAGAGACGTGGTTCATAATCGAATTGAACTCGGATGGGGGGCTGATCCACTTGAAGCAAAAGCGGCTGAGTATATTACCACTCACCAACTCCCCCAACCAATTTTTAATAATTATGATTTGGGCAGTTATCTTATCTATTATCTCTATCCAAACTACCAAGTTTTTACCGACAATCGTCCAGAAGCCTACAACACCCAATTTTTTCAAAAAAAGTACATTCCGATGCAACAAGATCCAGAAATATGGAGTGAGGAAACAAATAAAATGGAGATTCAAACCGTAATTTTTGGAGTACAAGATATCACTCCTTGGGGGCGTCAATTTTTAAGTTTCATTGAACAGAATCCTCAGTGGCAACGTCAGTATCTAGATCAATATGTCGGTGTCTGGACGAAAAAAGAAAATTAATAGAGAGTATTTTGAAGTAATGCCAGCGATATGAATTATCTAACCTGACAAACTCTTGAAAAATTAAGACTTTTCCGTTTTAATAGAAGTACTGCTCAGGCGCTTGGGGCAACCTGATCGAGTTTTAACAAGCCCCAGCACAAGGATTAATATGCCCAAAAAAGTATTCTGGCCAGCCGCATTAGCAATTATGGGTTTTATTCTGCTTAGTTCCAACTTGGGCATCATGCCTCACGCTTTTTGGAACTTGTGGCCAATTATCTTAATTGTGGTAGGCTTGGGAGGACTCATTACCGCCGATCGAGATGGGTGGATTTGTAATCCTTCATCATCAAAAAAACCTACCTCCCTTAAGAAAAAAACAATTAAAAAAACAGCCGAAACCAAAATTGGTCCAAAAGGAAAAAAGACAAAAAGATAGACATAGTTGCTCACCGTTTTTCTTGCTTAAATCAAGTTAAGCGGTTGTCGAAGTGAAGTAAATACTTTGGCAAAGATCTATCAAAACTGCCCGCCTGTTATCATTTAATCATTTTCAAGATGCCAAGAGAAAAAGGGACATTTCAAATTGCAATTGATGGACCGGTAGCAGCAGGCAAAGGAACCACTTCAAGACTGGTTGCTGACAAACTAGGCTTTTTATATGTTGATACAGGAGCAATGTATCGGGTGACTGCATTGATTGGTTTACGTCGAAAAATAGATTTGGACAACGCCAAGGAGCTAGCGACGACAGTTGATATGGCCGAAATCCAGATGCATAACCCCCAAAAAAAAGAAAAGGATGGCCGGCTCACTACGGTATTACTTGATGGTGAGGACGTTTCTTGGGTTATTCGTACTCAAGAAGTTAGCCAAGGCTCATCCAAAGTAGCTGTTCATCCTGAAGTTCGTGAGGTTTTAGTCAAAAAACAACAGCAGATTGCCGAACAGCAAAATGTTGTCATGGAGGGTCGTGATATCACCTATCGGGTTTTGCCTAATGCCAATCTTAAAATCTATTTAACTGCTAGCGATATTATTCGAGCCAAAAGACGTCATTTTGAATATCTTACCAAAGGCTTGGCTGCAGACTTTGAACAGGTTTATGCCGACCTTCTTCAAAGAGATCATCGCGACCAAACTAGAGCTGTTGATCCACTTCAAATTGTCCCCGAAGCTTGGGTGATAGATACGAGCGACTTGTCTATCGAACAAGTTGTCAAACTGATTGCCACTAAGGCTGAAGTCATGATGAAGAACGATTAATGATATATCGAGTCTCAGATTTCCCAACAAAAGCAGTTGCTTGTGGATAAACCAAGAGTAGCAGTTTTCTAGAGCACTCTACCTCTTTCTCCTGATATAGGAGTTGCCAGCGGATCTTTTTTGGGGAAATTCTTAGCACTACATACTTGAGTGGGCTGTTCACCTTCAACAAAATATTCCTCAATTACCAATGGACATTCTGAACAAGGTAATGTTTTAGTCATGGCACAAATCTTCACTCGAACCAAACCAGTCGGTGAAGTAAAGCGATGTGGTGAAGAATCATCCAGCAGCGATCTCATTAAAATGTTCCAGATCGGTGAAGCACCGGTCACGCCACTAGCTACAAAACTCATGGGCGAGTTGTCATTATTTCCTACCCAGCTGACAGCCAGACGATCGGTAGTATAGCCAATCGTCCAGTTATCACGCATCGAGTTGGTGGTGCCAGTTTTGACCGCCACCTGATGATTGGGTATATGTAAAAGCGAGAAACTACCAAAGGTGGGAGCACGAGCTACATTATCAGACAAGATGTCGGTAATTTGCCAGGCTACCAATGGCGATATTGTTTGGAGTTGGCGACAACTGGCGGGATCATCAAAACAAGCATTACGATAAAGCAAGGTGCCATCGTGATCTCTAATTTCAATAA
>DAOLOF010000058.1:0-4085 GCA_035416965.1 Candidatus Woesebacteria bacterium | reverse complement strand
AAATGATCAATGCTACCATTGGTAATTATCTCCACAATAATATCTTTGGCAGTCAAAGAGTTAATTATCCGAGTCATCCAATCTAATAAGAAGACCTCGCCCCCACAAAAAGTCACTATTTCGAGTAGATATACTTTTTTAAAACGCTCAATAAAACTGATGACATCAGCGTAACTCAGTTCAGTTTTGGTTTTACAGGTATAGCACATCTTGCAGTTGAGATTGCAACGCTCGAGCGGAGAAATATATAAAGATCGCAAATTTGGTTTCATTGTGAAAATGGTAGTTATGATTCTTGCCACCGATGTAAAAACTGAGGCAACCCTCCCTGATCTACATGCCCTATAACTAAGTCTGCCTGACTTTTCACTGAGTCTTCTGAGTTGCCCATAGCAATCTTAAACCCCGCCTCAGCAAACATCGGCAGATCGTTGTTACTGTCACCTACGACAGCAACTTTGGCAAGAGGTATTTGATTTAATTTTGCCCACTCTCTTAAGCCGCTCCCCTTTGAGATCCCTTTGGCCGTAATGTCACAACTGGGCATCATATTATCAGGAGTTAAAAAAAACAATGACAGTTGCTTGCTCCAAGAATATGACATAATTTCTTTCGGGTATAGCTCTTTGATGTTAATCAAATAGGCTGGTTCGAAGTGATAGGCGGAAATTGGCCGAATATTGCCTTTACTGTATTGTGTATACTGTGGGGCTATCTTGAGAAATGCGTGGCTAACATATGTCGTATCCAGCGTTGAAAGAACCAGTTTGCTATCATGGTTGACGTCACTCAAAATCTGCTTCACTAATTCACTTGGAATGGGATGGTCAATAATTGGGTGATGCAATTTATCGATAATCAGTGCTCCATTATTCAAGATGTGACTTGATGAGGTAGTTAAATTATCAAACAATTTTAGAATAGTCCAATTTACCAGCTGCAATCCCCGTCCTGTTGAGATGGCCAATCGAATCCCCTTGTTGGCCAATAAACGAAGCTCGTCCTCTAGCCCAACAGGAAGCTCTTGATGCAAATTTAATAAAGTGCGATCGACATCAAACACAATCGCATCGAATGAAACTAAGCTGGGAATCATTATTTTTCCTTTATCTGTTTTGAATAATAACGATGAGACTTGATTTTATCAGGTAAGTAGCTCTCTTTCCCCTGAGGATACATCTGATAATCTTGACCATACTTAAGTTCTTTCATGAGTTTGGTGGGGGCATTGCTTAATTTCAATGGAATCACTAAGTTTCCATAATCCAAAACATCTTTTTTCGCCAGCTGTAAAGCATTATAAGCACCTCGATCTTTTTTGGCAGTCGCCAAATAGACCGCGCCATGAGCAAGATTAATAGTAGCCTCCGGATAACCAATCTGCTGACAAGCTTGAAAAACCGCATTGGCTACCACTAGCGCCGTCGGCTGAGCCATGCCGATGTCTTCACTGGCAAATATCACCATTCTTCTAGCTATGAATAGCGGATCCTCGCCAGCTTCAACCATCCTCGCCAAATAATAGAGAGCCGCATCGGGATCGCTAGCCCTCATGCTTTTGATAAAAGCACTGATGATGTTGTAGTGCTCATCTCCTTGTTTGTCATAGCGAATAAACTTTTGTTGATAGGCTTTTTCAAGATGATCAACAGTAATACTTCGATAAAGAGTTTGGGTTGCCTCAATGATGCCAATGGCCTGGCGAGCATCTCCCTCTGCAAATCCTACGATCCAATCAAGAGCTGTTTGGCTCATTTTGCAACCAGTTCGTCCAATTACCTGTTTGATTTGATCATCGTTGAGTGGTTCTAACACAAATACCCTCAATCGAGATAACAATGCTGAGATCACACTAAAACTGGGATTTTCTGTGGTAGCTCCAATTAGATAAAGTTCTCCACGCTCAACAAATGGTAATAAATAATCTTGTTGAGCTTTGGTAAAACGATGAATCTCATCCAAAAATAAAATTTTGGGTTGTTCAAAAAACGGTTCTTTTTCAATGAAATGCTTTATGTCAGCTTTGCCTGCAGAAACTGCAGACAGTTCAATTAATTGGGCATTCATCGCTCTAGAATAGATTCTGGCCAAACTTGTTTTTCCCACCCCAGGAGGTCCCCACAAAATGAAAGAGAAAAGATGATTGGTTTCAATCGCACGCCTTAAGGGCTGATTTGCCCCCACCAGATGATCCTGGCCGACAAATTGCTCAAGAGTCTCTGGTCTAACTTGGTCAGCCAATGGTGACATATCGGGATTATATTGAGAAGACTAACTCCAAAATTGTGGATAATTTTCTTTGATAAAATGTGCTCGAGCTTCTCCCTTCAAAAAAGGCAAAAAGGGTCGAAATGTTGACATCTGATCTTGATGAACCCGATGTGCTTCTAATAATTTACTTAAATAATGTTGCAAATCTTCTGCATATTGAATATTTTCGATGTAAAAATATTTGCGGTTCACCCGACTAGTGTCATCGGTGGCAACACCAGAGCTACTAGCACTTGAACGAGCAATAAAAGTCTCCAATTTCAAAAATGTTTGAATAAAACCCTTGGTGTAAGCGCCCGTATCGACAATCATCTCCAGTGGTAAAACCAACGAGTGGTGACTAGCGGGCGTAGTGTATATGAACTTGATTAATCTTTTGGTGGTGACCATGGCAATACTTTTCATCCAAATAGTAGTCACCCACCACCAGCCAATAACTCCAAAGACAATCGCAATAATCACAAAAAATGCCTCAAACCACCAAGAGATATAAATAGATAGGCTGGATAAAATAAACTTTTTGAACAAAAAACCTGCTAAGACGATCAATAGAGCCGACATTAAAACAAAGAGTTGTTTTATGAGCAAAATCAGCTTATTTTCTCTGGTAACAAACAATATTCTCTCATCAGTAGCCTGACCGGGAAATCGATAATCGTAAGGAAAACGGAAATTCTTGAGACTAAAGATGTTTGGCATCAAAGAAATTATATCACTCAAAATAATCTAGAGTAATCTCATTTCTTGATTTATTTGTAGGTGGACCAGAACTTTTTGTCTGCTTAATGCTCATTTTTAACTTTAAATGATGGACTTAAAAATCAAACAAATACATAGATGAGAAGAAATTGTCTTCATGACATACCACTGGACTAAGATCAGTCCAATAATCATCTGGCCTGCGTTAAAGAGAATTTATAGCCTCAATCTCTTGGCAAGTAAGCACACGCACTTCTCCTTCATATAGATCATCTATTGAGATCGGACCAAGTTTAATACGCTTGAGACGAGTCACCATCAAACCCACCTTGGACATCATGCGCCTGACTTGATGATTCTTTCCCTGAGTTATGGTGAGCTTCAGTTTGGATTTAGTTGGCTCTCTAAAAACTACCTCAACCAAAGCAGACACCTTGCTACCATCGCTCAGTCTAACTCCCCGAGATAATGATCTTAAATCATATTCGGTTAACTTGCCATTAATCCAAACCAAATATTCTTTGGCTACCTGAAACTTGGGATGAGTAATTTTTTGAGCAAAAGCTCCGTCATTGGTCATTATCATTAAGCCCTCACTCATCAAGTCCAATCTCCCCACTGGAAATAATCTAAACTTTGCAAATTGTTCATCCAAAAGAGTCATGATGGTGGGTTTCCCATCAGGATCACTGGTTGTTGAAACCAAACCGGGCGGTTTGTATAACTTTAAGTAAACTAGTGCTAAAGATGGATTGATTTTTACAGGATTTTGATTCACCATCAATTGGTCTTTTTGTGGATCAACTTGCATACCCATAGTGGCCAAGGACCCGTTAACGGTGATTTTCCCTTCAGAAATCAATTGATCAATTTTACGCCTTGAACCAATACCGATTGAAGCCAAATATTTATTTATTCTCATAGATGTTTTCATTCTCCCGCAGAAATCGCCGATTACAAAATGACAGCCTCATCCTGATCTAGACAGTGGGAGTCGGTTTGAGTCAGTACGTAAACATCATGTTGATACTCACTTAAGCCGACTCGTTTTGCTCGTCCATGAACAATCTTCCCTAAGGGTCGGCAATACCCCCAGCCAGCTTTTCCCTCAGGGC
>DAOLOF010000057.1:0-4173 GCA_035416965.1 Candidatus Woesebacteria bacterium | reverse complement strand
CGTAGTCATTTGCCAACTTAAGGGCAGGTAAAAAAAACTCAATCGTTTCTATATTCAAATCTGTGGTAACGTTTTGCGATAATTTGTTCCAAATTGAGGAAAGATTTTGCCAAAACTCCTGATCAAAAAACTCACCTTTCAGCCCAATTAATAGAGCTTGCTGACGCTGACTTCGAGAAAAATCACCTGCTGCCGATCCATGACGAGAACGTACATAAGCTAATGCATCTCCCCCTTGCATCTGATTTTTGCCTTCAGGAAAATAGATGTGCTCAAAACGACACTCAAACTGCTTTTCCAACTCAAAGCCAGAGAACTGGGCCGTTAACTCTGCAACTTCTTGAGGAGATTTGCCGCAGGTATTTTGTTCTTCACCAGCGATAGGATACCAACGATCTTCCACCGTTTCAGGAACATCAACTGTAATACCGCCCAAGTCTTCTCCGATTATTCGCTTAAAACCGACAAAATCAGCTGCTATGAAATAATCAACCGGCTGGCCAGTAACCACCTCCACCATCTTTTTGGCCACTTTGCCTCCGCTCAAGATAGGTTGAGATCGATCTGCCCCCAAAGAAAGTGCCTGATTGATCTTGGACTGCGTGCCGTTGGGCAATAGTACCCACAAGTCGCGGGGAATTGAGATCATCGCCACCTGCTTTTTTGCAAAATCGAGTTTGATGAGTTGAATGGCATCAGCCAAATATCCGCCCTGATGTCCAGCCCCTCCATAACCAAGCAATACAACTGTTACACTAGATTTTTCATTAAGATTGATCGGCTGTGCATCAATTTCAACTGCCTGCAAATTTTCATCTATCACCTCAACATTAGATTCTGCAGGAGAGGACTTCTCAGGCGAGAAGAACAAATAAGTGATCGTTGCCGATAGCCCCACTATCGCCATCGCCATCGCCCCCAACTGCCAGCGATACTGCCATAAATTGGATAAGCTCATCATGTTTTTTTTAGGCCAGTCTCTGTCTTCTTTTCGCTAAGATTAGAGTGTTTTCCAGCAAGCTAGCAATTGTCATCGGCCCAACACCACCCGGTACTGGAGTGATGAAACCCGCTACTTTTGCCACCTCTTCAAAATCAACATCACCAACTATACCTTCTTTCGTACGATTAATACCTACATCAATCACCACCGCTCCTGGCTTGACCATTGAAGCCTTAATCAGTTTAGGTACTCCCACAGCCGCCACCAATATATCTGCCTGACGACATTGAGCAGTTAGGTCTTGAGTTTTGCTATGACAAATCTGAACAGTTGCATTCTCTGCCAACAAAAGTAATGCCACCGGTTTCCCCACCAAATGACTTCGACCCACCACTACAACTTGTCTACCCGACAAAGACACACCAGTACTAGCAATCAAACGCAAAATTCCTTTGGGAGTACAAGCCGCCAGAAGTTCGCTCATCGGCAGAGCTTTTTTTTGCAAAATAAGTTCCCCTAGGTTTTGAGGATGAAAGCAATCAACGTCCTTAGCTGGGTCAATCGCCAAGATTGCCTCATGCTCATCAAGATGCTTGGGTAGAGGCATTTGAACCAAAATTCCATCAAGTTGGTCGTCTTGATTTAGGAGTTCGATTTGATGGCGTAGCTCAGTCTGAGTAGTCTCTTTCGGCAATACGATCTTTTTCGAGTAAAAACCAGCCTTAAGACAAGCTTTTTCTTTGGAGTTGACGTAAACCTGAGAAGCCGGATCGTCACCCACCAGTACCACCGCCAATCCTGGCTTTCTTCTCAATTTTGCCACCTCTTTGGCTAGTTCCTCTTTTAGCTCTGAGGCTACTTTTTGACCATCAATGATTTTTGAGTTCATAGTGTTAAAAGTAGTTATTAAAATAAACCAACTGTTTTTCCAGAGGCATTAATATCAATCTGTTCCGCGGCTGGTTTTTTGGGTAGCCCAGGCATTCTCATCACATTTCCGGCAATCATGACAATAAAACCGGCTCCGTTGCTCAAGCTCACCTCTCGCACCACAACTTTGTAGTTAGATGGAGCCCCAAGCAGTTTGGGATTATCTGAAATTGAAGCTTGAGTTTTGGCTACACAGACTGGTAAATTTTTGATGCCCCAGCTTTCAAACTTTTTCAAGTCTTGTTTGGCTTTGTCGCTCCATTCCACACCATCAGCTCCGTAGATTTTGGTGGCAATTGTTTCCATAACTTTTTCAGGTCCAATATTGGGATTATATAAATATTTGAAAGCAGTTGGTTGTTTGATGAGATCCAAAACAATCCTAGCCAAAGACTCACCTCCCTTGCCACCTTTTTCCCAGACTTCAGATAGAGCCATCTTGACGCCTCTTTCTTGACAATAATCAGTAATCATTTGATACTCTGCTTGAGTATCACCAGTAAACTTATTGAGCGCCACAACCACCGGTAAGTTGAAGCCTTGTAAATTATTAATATGTTTACCAAGATTGGCCAAGCCATCAGCTAAATCACCGTGGCCATGATGTTTAAGCGCTCTCACAGTTGCCACCAGCACCACTGCGCTGGGTGTGAGTTTACCAACGCGACACTTAATGTCAATAAATTTCTCAGCCCCCAAGTCAGATCCAAAACCAGCTTCAGTTACCACGATATCAGACAACTTTAAAGCAAGTCTGGTGGCAGCCAGTGAGTTGCAACCATGAGCAATATTGGCAAAGGGCCCCCCATGAATAAATGCTGGCGATCCTTCAAGAGTTTGAACCAAATTTGGCTTAATGGCATCCTTGAGTAAGACTACCATCGATCCCGCAACCTTAAGATCTTTGGCATAAACCGGCTGATTGCTGTATGTAGTAGCCACAACAATTTTTTCCAGACGACGCTTGAGATCCTTTAAGCCCATACTTAAACAGAGAGCCGCCATAATTTCTGAGGCAACTGTAATAATAAAACCATCCTCTCGCACTTGACCATTTCCTGCACCCAAACCAACCAAAACTTCACGTAAGTTACGATCGCTCATATCTAGACAGCGCTTCCAGCCAATCTTTTTGGGATTGATACCAAGCTCATTGCCATGATGAATGTGATTATCGATAACTGACGACAAAAGATTGTTGGCGGCTGTGATAGCATGAATATCACCAGTAAAATGAAGATTGATATCCTCCATGGGCAAAACCTGAGAGTTGCCCCCACCGGCCGCCCCACCCTTGATACCAAAAACTGGCCCTAAAGATGGTTCACGAAGACAGATGGTAGCTTTTTTCCCCATTCCCCACAAAGCTTGGCCAAGACCGACAGTGGTAGTGGTTTTACCTTCGCCGGCAGGAGTAGGAGTCATCGCAGTTACTAGCACCAGTTTGCCATCAGGTTTAGATCCCACCTCATTCCAAATGTCGTCACTAATTTTGGCTTTATACTGACCATAATACTCCAGGTATTTTTCTCCAATACCGATACTTTTGGCAACTTTATTTATTGGAAGTAATTGGGCAGCTTGGGCAATTTCAATATCCGACTTCATGACAATCCTTTCAATCAAGTTAATATTTGTGTCTGATTGTAAATTCAAACGACCACCTCGTGTTAGTACACTTTTGGCAGAGGATATCGTTTACAGAGCTCTTTGATGGTTTTTTGAGTTTCTTTGACCACTTTTGAAGCCTTGATTAACTCTTGACGGACACTGGCTTTCTTTTCTTGATCAAAACCAACTTCTTTTTGCTTTTTGATTGAAGCAACATCCTCGATCACTGCGTGAATACAGCGAGCAATAATTTTCATCTCTCTTGTACCCATACCCCGAGTAGTAATTCCCGGCGTACCCATTCTTATTCCAGACGGATAGAAAGGTGGATTGGGATCATTTGGCACTGAGTTGCGGTTGAGCACAATATTGGCTGCCTCTAAAGCCTCAGCGGCCGTGTTGCCCAATAGACCCTTATTGCTTAAGTCAATCAAGATTAAGTGAGTGTTTGTACCTCCAGCAACCAATTTGTAATCATGCCTTAGTAGCTCTTGAGCAATTGCCTCACTGTTTTTGACGATTTGAGCAGCATACTTTTTGAAACGAACCGTTTGAGTTTCCTTGAGCGCAATAGCAATTCCAGCAATCGCATTCATATGAGGCCCACCTTGCAAACGAGGAAAGACTGCCTGATCCACTTTGGCACCAAGTTCTGGATTTCGTTTAAGACCTTGATCTGTCACCATAAT
>DAOLOF010000056.1:0-4188 GCA_035416965.1 Candidatus Woesebacteria bacterium | reverse complement strand
GACTGACTGCCTGTATCTCGACCACGATTGATCTGTTCAATTGGATTAATTGCCGACAGTACTGCCACTGCCAAGATACCCAAAATGGTGATCACGATCAGCAGTTCGATCATGGTGAACCCTTTTTGAAAATGTATTTTTTTCATATTACCTTTGCTCATATTGCTATGAAGAAATAATTGACAGTTTGAGTAACCAACTCCTAGTTGATAACCACGGGCAAGTAACTGCCTCTTAACTACTCTACACTACTTGAGCCACACATCGCAAGTGGTATTTTGATAAGAATCAACCTTTAAAACTGTGTCGTCAAACTATAGATAGGCATCATGATCGAGACCACCATAAAACCCACACCCAAACCCAGAATAATCATGATCAATGGCTCAATAGCCGTGGTTAGGTTTTTGACCGCATACTCGCTTTCCTTTTCGTAATATTCAGCCAGCTTTTTGAGAATCTCGTCTATTTGGCCTGTTTCTTCTCCCACAGCAATCATTTGCGACAAAAGAACCGGAAAAACTTCATGAATCTCCAGAGCTGTCGATAAATTAACACCTCTTTCTACTTCTTTTTTTGCCGCAATTGTTGCCTCTCGATAGGTGATACTACCCAAAGCCATACCAACGATATCCATTGATTCCAGCATCGAAACACCAGCCCCCAGCAAGAGTGACAAAGTGCGAGCCATCTCGGTGAGAATAATCTTGGTCCGAAGTACACCCACAATCGGAATCTTGTTCAAAAATCGATCCAAAACCCGCTCGCCAGATTCAGTCTTAAACCAAGTTCTCAACCAGAGAAAAATACCCACACCCCCAGCCACAATCATCCACCAGAATTTGGCCATTACATTGGAAATAGCGATCAAGATACGAGTCGCCATCGGCAACTCGGCTCCAAAGTCTTTATACATCTCGGTAAGTTGCGGCATCACGAACACCATCATGACGAAACCAACAATTAGCATCGCTATCAACACGATAATTGGGTAGATCATAGCGCCTTTGGTTTTGGCCGCAAAGTCTTTCTGTTTTTCCAGCGTTTCGGCCAGTCGTTCCAATACGTTTTCCAATACTCCTCCCACCTCGCCAGCCTTGACCAACTGAATGTACACTCTAGAAAAGATATCGTGATGTTCTTGAAGAGCCTTGGCAAAACTGTTGCCGCTTTCAACATCTTTGAGTAGTTTGGTTACGACAGCCGCCATCGCCGGCTTAGCTTGCTCTTGTAAGATGGCTAAACAAGTAGCCAAAGGCAAACCTGCCCCTATCATTGTTGAGAGTTGGCGCGTGAAGTTCACCAAATCACCTGCCTTAACCCCATTCAGTTTGCTTTGAATCAAACTCAAAGAAGTCTCGGTAATTGGCTTTATCTCTATTACCAACAATGATCTGCTCATCAAGGCCGAAGCCGCCTGATTGGTGTTGCGCGCCTCTACCTTACCCTTAATGGTCTCTCCATGTTCGTTTTTGGCAATGTAGCGAAAGATTGGCATTGAATTATAAAATTAGTAAGAAAAGCATTTGCTCATTTTGTTCAACCACCTCCAAGCAAACGCAACATCTCATTGGGCCTAAAAGCATGCTTAAGAGCCGTCTCTTTGCTAATTAGCCCTTGTTGAATCAATTGAGAAAGATGTGTTTCAATTAGCATCATTCCTTGCTGTGCTGAAGTTTGTAGAACGTTATCAATTTGGAATGTTTTAGATTCTCGAATCAGATTGCGAATAGCATCGTTAGCAAACATCAACTCTACTGCTGGAATACGACCGCCACCCTCTTTAGAAATCAACCGTTGAGATACCACCGAGATCAGGGTGTTAGCCACTTGCTGGCGAATCTGCCCCTGTTGTTCAGCTGGGAAAACATCAATAATTCTATCAATTGTTTGAGCACTAGTCCCCGTATGTAGGGTAGCAAAAACCAAATGACCCGTCTCAGCTACCGTAATGGCAGCCGCTATCGTTTCATAATCACGCATCTCACCGACCAGCACTACATCTGGGTCCTCGCGGAGTGCCGAACGTAGAGCAAGTGCCCAATCTTGAGTATCAAGAGTCATTTCTCTTTGAGAAACAATGCTCTTTTGAGATTCATAAACATACTCAATTGGATCCTCGATAGTCAATATGTGTTCCGCTCGAGTTTGATTGATCTCATCAATCACTGCCGCCAAAGTGCTTGACTTACCTTCACCAGTCGGACCGGTCACCAAGACCAACCCTTGGTTGTATTGGGTGAGTCGATGCAAGTCTTGAGGCAACTGCAGTTCCTCAATCGTTCTAATTCTTTGAGGAATCAACCTTAAGGCGGCCGCCCAACTACCTTTTGTGTGGTAAACGTTAATTCTAAACCGAGCTTTATTTTCAAACTGATAGCCCAAGTCATGCTCTTTATTGACCGTCACCAACTCTTTTTGCTCTGGAGTGAGTAGAGGATCGATCAAAACCCGCACCGTTTGCGAGTCCAACACGGGCATCGAGCTAACCGGCTGGAGCTCACCATTAATTCTGAAAAATGGAGGAGAACCCACAATAAGATGCAGATCTGAGCCGTCTGCTTCTACCAATTGATTTAGAAGATCAAAAATAGTCATATTTTAAGTTATTAGTTGGCACTATTGATAATGTTGATTAAAGTAACAATTTATAAATTTTGTAATTTCGAGAGCATTGAGTACAGAAGAAAGTTATCTTTCCTCGGCTACTCTCAAAACTTCTTCAATAGTGGTTATACCATCCAAGGCCTTGAGATAACCATCCTGTTTCATCCTGATTAAACCACACTTCATTGCCTCTTCTTCAAGTTCATCTGAAGTAGCGGCCTTGTTAATCAACTGTTTAATCTTATCGTTCACCTCCAACACCTCAAAGATCCCAATACGGCCTTTATACTCTGGCTCGGTTTGCGGTCGATCTTCATTAGCTCGATACAACTTGATTTGATCAATAGTGGTGTTATGTTGAGTACACCAATCATTCAGATGTTTTCCCAATACATTTTTAATGTCTTCGATTACCGTTGGATCGGGTTGATACGTCTCCCGATACTCTTCGTTTATTTTACGTACGACCCGCTGTCCCATGACTAAAATAATTGAGGATGACAGCAAAAAGGGCTCGATGCCCATATCAATTAACCGCGGTAAAGCTCCTGCCGCAGAGTTGGTGTGCAAAGTCGAAAATACCAAATGACCTGTCAAAGAAGCCTGTACAGCCAATTCAGCTGTTTCGCTATCCCGCACCTCTCCCACCATAATTATGTCTGGATCTTGACGCAAAAATGAGCGTAAGCCGTTGGCAAATGTCAAACCAGCTTGAGGATGAACCTGCACTTGAGTCACACCTTTCATTTGGTACTCCACAGGATCCTCGAGCGTCATAATGTTTACTTTAGGCGTGTTAATGATATGCAAGATGGAGTAAAGACTGGTGGTTTTTCCAGAACCAGTTGGGCCTGTCACTAAGAAGATACCATAGGGAATCTTGATGGCTTTCTTCACGTTCTGCAAAGCCAAGCCCGTTAAGCCCAGCTCCTCCAACTCTGGAACGTCAGCATTTTTCTTCAACAATCGCATCACCACCTTTTCCCCATGGATGCTGGGCATGGTAGAAATACGTAGATCAACCTCGTGGGTGCTGGTTTTATAATCAAAACGACCGTCTTGTGGTACTCGACGTTCGTCAATTTTAAGATCTGACAAAATTTTAATTCTTGACACTACCGCATCATGCACCGACTTGGGCAGTATGAGTTTTTCTGCCATGATGCCGTCAATCCGATACCTGACTCTGGTTTTTTCCATCATCGGCTCAATATGAATATCAGAGGCTCTCGTCTGGAGAGCATAATCAAGAATCGTGTCAACAATTTTGTTGATCGGGGCGGCTCGGATAAAACCACCCTGCTGAGCTTGAATTGAGTCAGAATTTTTTCCATTGAAAATGTGTTTTACGAATAATAAGATGGTGATTTTTTGAATCAGCAAAGGTAGTTCAAAATTCTTTTATAACACACTTTTCAGTCTTAATAAATATAAAAATGCGTGATACTGCATATTCCATGCACAATTGCGGATAAAGCAGAAATATTTACCTTAACGTACAATTATCTTTCTGACAATTGTTTCGTTTTGAGAAATAATTCTTAAGAGATAGACTCCTTTATCCTGGCGAATATAATGTTC
>DAOLOF010000055.1:0-4261 GCA_035416965.1 Candidatus Woesebacteria bacterium | reverse complement strand
ATTGCTACGGGAGCGGCGGCACTGACACCAAACTCATCTTCGAGAGCTTTGACAAGCTCTGACACTTCCATGAGTGACAGTTCCTTGACGGCGTCTACTATCTTTTGTACTTTGGCCGAGAGTCTAACATTTGCCTTGGACTCGGTTGTGGTGGCCTCGGCGGTAGCTGGGGTCTCCTGGGTGGCTTCTTGGGTTTTTTCGTCTGCCATTTTATCCTCCTTAAATAATCGCTATTGGCGATCTATTAATTGATTAATTACTAACTGCTTGTGACTTTTGATCTACCACTGCTTGCAGAGCATAGACCAATTTTCTGGGGCCGGCATTAAGCACATTGACCAAACCAAAGGCCGGACCTTGGAGACGCTGAATCAGCATCACCATCAACTCTTCCTTACCAGGAAGTTTGCTGAGCTGTTCTAGCTCATCCTTGGAAAGAACCTTGATCTTACCGTCTTCCAACAGAAGACCTCGTTTAATTTCTAACTTTTCTTCTTCATCCTTAAACTCAAATAGCTTTTTGAGAGCCGCAATAGCATCTTGATATGAAAACACCAGCGCATTCATGCCAGTGAGGGACTCTTTGACCTCTTCTTTATTGATAGCCAAATTAATCAAGGTGTTTTTGGTAACAAAAACTTCACCCTGAGCTTGTTTAATCATGGCGCGAAACTTAACTTGATCGCTGGCATTAGTGCCAGAATAGTCGACAATCGCTATTGATTTGGCTGTACTCAGCTTTTGTTTAATAATCTCAACCTGATCTTGGTTATATTGACTTGGCATAAGATAAATAAAATAAATAACTGATGATAACTACAGACTATTCACAAAAGAGGGGAAAGGAGGAAAAGAATGGTCAAAAATGGCCAAATCAATCTGCAGTGCTTTTTCCCTCGGCGTGATTTTTAATCTTGAATTTTCTTTTTTTTGAAATCAGGACCACGCTGTCTTTGAGAACAGTAGGGCATTATAAGTGTTTTTCAAAAAGATTGCAAATAGAAAAAAACCAGGTTGTGCAAAAAACTTGTCAATAAGCGCTATTATTTTATGCAACTGACCACCAAATCAAAACCTCCTTGTAAATTAGGTTGAGAGGTGATTTGGTGGTCAAAACTTGAACAAGATCTTTTATTCCAAAAAAGCATTTTAGAGACATTTGCTGACAAAAAAATTAAGTTTTGAGAGACAAATTTTGATAAGATATGATCATGAAAAAATTTTCCAAAACAGATTGTTTAAATAATGCTTTAGTGCAATTTAAAACAAGAATTTTTTCTTGGTTGACTAAAAGCAAATTGTCAACTAACTCTTGCTCTCAAAAAAACAGAACTTCCAAAACTCTCAATTTGGCGATCGTGCTCCTCCTAATAGGAACGGGGATTAGTGTCTGTCGACTGTTTATTCCAGAGCAAGTCTTTGCCAAATCATACAAAATTGACAACTTGTACATTAATGCCGTCTTGGATAAAAATGGCTCGATGAAGATAGAAGAAACCAGGCAGTACTCATTTGATGGCTCATATTCTTTTGCTTATATGAAGATCATGCGCCAACCCCAACAGACTAAAAAACCAGGCAGAAAAGAAGCATATGAGTTGGCTGATTTCCAGTTGTGTGATGAGTTTGAGTGTTATCGCCAGGTTACCTCAACAGAAGGAGAGACCAATCGAGAGAAGGGGACTTTTTATGTGTCTGAGAAATCGTCAGAGTATTACATCAAATGGTTTTATCAAGCGTTTGACCAGACTAGGCAATTTAAATTGAGTTATGTGATAGAAAACGCAATTACCAAACATCAAGATGTAGATGAGCTTTATTGGCAGTTTGTTGGTGATGAGTGGGAAGATCCGCACGGACCGATTCAAGTCAGAGTGGTACTGAATTTTGTAGAAGCCAATGATTTGGAGTTTGGCAACCAGCTTCAGGCTTGGTTGCATGGCCAGTTGGGTGGATTTGTGTCAATTTCTGCTGCCAATGAAATTAGGTTTGAAATAGATCATCTTGAAGCTGGGAATTTTTTTGAAGGTCGAGTGCTCTTTCCCAATAATACTTTTAAGTCTGGTGCAAGTGGTACACATACTGCCGAACAAATTCGTGAACAGGAACAAAGGTATATTAAAGCCTCAGCCAGATCGGAATTGCTGTATTGGCTGGCTTCGGGTGTTCAGTTAATTCTTCATTTGGGGTTATTTGGTTTAATCATGAGTCGAATCGTTAAGGTATTTCGATATGGTTGGCGTTGGTCATTTGCTGGACAGTCGAGATATCAAGCAGAGTGGGAGCCGCCCAGCGATCTTAATCCTGCTCAGATGGTTCAGCTCTTGCGCGTGAGCAAGACTTTAAAACCTCAAGTATTTACTTCATTAGTGCTTTCTTTGGTGCAGTCCAAGAAGGTCAAGATTGTCAGAAGCGATCAAAAGGAAGGATGGTTTTTGAAGCGTTATCAATACGGTTTGGAGATGATTACCGATGAAACTCAGTTAAAGGCTGATCAACTGAATCGAATTCAGCAAAAAACATTTGACTTTATTTTTGGAAAGGTAGGAAGAGGTCAACAACAAGTGTGGTTTAAGGAGCTGATTGCTTACTGTCGGCAATCTCGCGCTACAGCTTATGCATTTTTTCAAAGTTTGGAAAAGACAGCTCTGGTAGAAAACTTGAGACAAGGCTATTTTGATAGAAGCGTTTATCTTCAGCTCAAAAATCGCAAATCTTGGCTGATTGGCCTATATGGGGTGGGTTCGGTGGGCTTGAGTATTTTAATATTATCCAGAGACCAATATCACTCCTTACAGTTGCTCAATGGCATGATTGGCTTTGGCTTGCTGACTTTGCTGATGATTGTGGAAATGATTGCATCTTCTTTGGCCATCAAGCGCACGCCCAAAGGAGATGAGGAAGCGAGTCGCTGGAAGGTTTTCGCTAGACATCTCAAGCATTATAAAAAAACTGTTCAGTCTCCAATCGACTCAATTATTCTCTGGGAAAAGTATTTGGTTTATGGCACAGCTTTGGGCATTTCAGTCAAAGCTTTATCACAACTGCCGGTGAAGTTTGATCTGAATGATGTGCATACTATGCACTCATTATCTCACTGGGGGCTAAGTGATCATAATAATGGCATTGGTTCGTTCGATTTCGCTGATTTGTCAAGAAGTATGAGCGGCTTATCGCAGGCAGTTGGTGCTTTATCTTCGGCTTCAACATTAAGTTATGGAGCAAGTGGCGTGGGATCTTCAGGCGGTTCTTCTGGAGGCGGAGGTGGCGGTGGCGGAGGTGGCGGAGGTGGTGCTGGTTAAAGGCTTTTTATTCAAGACTTGCTAATCTCTTTTTGCGATCGCTGTTGATTACTAGTATTTTGGATTATTATCTTGTTTGGATGATAGTTTTGCCAAGTTACAATCAAAGTTTTGCCAACTTACAACCAAACAAAAACCACCAGCTTTTGGAAGCTGGTGGTTAGTTTCTTATTCAATTTCTTTTATTAAACAATAAAGCAGTTCTCAAAAAAACTTTAATCGCTCAGTAGAACTGGTTTCTTTTTGTGAATCAGCTTGCGGATTATTAAAACCACAATCCAGATAGGGCTAAAGACAGCTGCCCAGATAGCAATGGTGCCGACGCCTCGCAAGGTTAAAACTAGCGCACGCACGGCTTCTTTGAAGACGATCTTGGCGTTCCAGCTGGCTACAGGAGCATATGGCAATGACATTTCATCGGTAGCGAGGTTCATTGAGACCATGCTGTACTCTGCGCTTTCTGACAGATATCTCTTTTGGCCCTCAATGCTATCGATCTGGGTTTGTAGATTGAGTAACTCGCGTTGTACCTCCAACATCTCGCTGATCGATCCGGACGAATTAAGAAGACTCTCAAACTTAATCTTGGTAGTGTTGAGTACACGCAGTCTTTCTTCAAGATTGGTGTACTGCTCAGTAATATCTCGACCAGAAACATATTCAGCTACTACTTTTACTGCGGTTGCTCTTACTTGGGTAAGGAACTCAGGTAATTGCTGAGTTTTAACCCGCACCGAGATAAAGCCAGTGGCACCTTCCTCTGGTTGTTCTAGATTAGTACTAACCATAAAACCTTGGTGTTGTTCGGCAAGTTGCTGAATTTCTTTGAGTGCTGCCGGCACATCATTTACCTTCATGGAAAGAGTGGTGTCGGTGATTTGCATTCTCTGATCTGAAACTGGAGCTGGAGAATCAGATGACACAGAATTGAGTACAGAGAGGGGACTAACGCTTTTTGC
>DAOLOF010000054.1:0-4272 GCA_035416965.1 Candidatus Woesebacteria bacterium | reverse complement strand
AATGGCACGGTGAAGATCGGCGATCCGACAGGCCGCGATGAGAGTCGCCCGGTGTTAACCGATGCTCAAATTGAACAAAATTGGCAAAACTGGAAACGTCAAGCCAGCACCATTCTTGATTTTGACTCAATCAAGATTATGTACAACGGCGATTGGTTGGAAAAGTTGCGCTACACTGACCTAATCACGCTTTTAGCCAAAACCACTGTTCAGCAACTGCTGGAACGAGACATGTTTCAGGAAAGAATTGCAGAGGGTAAACCAATTCATGGTCACGAGATTATCTACCCGTTGCTTCAGGGTTACGACAGCGTAGCCATGGATGTCGATCTGGAACTAGGAGGCAGTGATCAAACCTTCAATATGCTCATGGGCCGCACCCTCCAAAAGATATACCGACAAAAAGAAAAGTGGGTATTAACAACCCCCATTATCAACGGCACTGATGGACGAAAGATGAGTAAGAGCCTCCAAAACTTTGTAGCTCTTACCGATGCCCCAGACCAAATGTATGGCAAACTGATGAGTGTTCAAGACGGACAAATCGTAGAATACCTCACTCTTTTAACTGATTTGCCAGACAAAACGATTGAAGAAATCAACATAGGTCTTGAAAAAGGCGATAACCCCATGAAATATAAAATGCTCATGGCTCACACCATCACCACTCAGCTGCACTCCAAAGAGCTGGCAGATCAAGCCCAAAGATTATTTGTTCAAACCTTTCAAAATCGCGCACTTCCTGACAATTTACCTCAAGTAAGACTTTTCAATTCAACTCCATCGTTGCTTGATGTCCTTAAGCTCTGTAAACCCAACGAAAGCAGTGCTCAGTTGAAACGTCTTTGTGCTCAAAAAGCTGTGAGGCTCATGCCTCAAGGTCAAGTTTTGTCAGACCCAGCTCAAACTCTTAACATTGCTGATTCGCAAATCATTAAGATTGGTAAGCGAGAATTTTTTCAACTCCAACCATTTTAATAAAATTCAAGAATTAATAACGAGAAATTAAAGAATCTTGATAATTACTCCGACCGACTTATGACAAAAAAACAAACCAAACTACTGACAACTTCTTTTGCTATCATTGCGATCAGCAGTATGGTAATTGCCAGCATCATTCAGGCTGTTTACATGCTGGGATTGTTTTGATAATAGAAAACGAGAAGCGGGAAAATAGAGAAGCTGGCAATAAGCTTCGCCACAAAGACATCTCATGCAATTTCAGCTGACCGACTCTATTGATAAAGTGCCAGGAATCGGTCCTGCAACCGCCAATAGGTTAAAAAAGTATGGAGTTGAGCAACTGCTTGACTTGTTGTTGTTAGTTCCACTGCGTTATGAGGATCGCTCTCATATCAGAAACATTGATCAACTGGAAATTGGTCAGGTTCAAACTGTCAAAGCTACAGTAGAGTCAATTAAAGAGCATTTTAAAATCACGGGAAAAAGGAAGTTGAGAATTAGCAACGCAAGGATCAGCGATCAAAGCGGGAGCTGTCACTGTCTTTGGTTTAATCATCGGTTCATCAAACAAAATTTACAAATTGGTGAAGAATACTTTTTTGCTGGACAATTCAATCAGTTTCGCACATTTTCTCAACCCGTTGTGGAGAAGGTGAGTGACCAAACTGCTCATACAGGCCGACTGGTACCCATATACTCACAATTAGCCAATCTCAAACAAGGCAACTTACGTCGCTGGTTAAAAACAGCTACCGATCACCTTGCGGTCAATGAAGACAAAATCGCAAGAGAGTGGGAATTGCTGAACATAACTCGATCCATTCAACAGCTTCATTTCCCAGAAGATACTCAATTAATTATTCAGGCTCGAGAAAGATTAGCCATTGAGGAGCTCTTGGCACTCATGATGAAATCTAAATCAATCAAAAATGCGTGGCAAAAACGTCAGGCACTGGCCAATCTAGCTACTCATCTTTCACCTTTGCTCAACCAACCTCAGCTTGCTGTACCCAGTTCTGTTCCTTACACACTCACAGACGAACAACTTGTAGCTCTCGATGAAATCCTTCATGACTTAGCTCAACCCCATCCAATGAATCGCTTGTTGGTAGGCGATGTGGGTACTGGCAAAACAGTAGTGGCGGGAGTGGCTTGTTGGCAAATAGCCCAAGCTGGTTGGCACAGCGCCCTAATTGCTCCCACCCAAATCTTGGCTAATCAACACCTTAACACCATTAATCAGCTTTTCCCCACATTGCCAACCCGACTGCTGACAGCCAAAACCTCTTCTCTAACAGACTCAATTCGTTTGCAAACCGACCAACCGACCTTATTCATTGGAACCCAGAGCGTTATTAACAAACTTGACCAAATTAGACCGGGTTTAATCGTCTTTGATGAACAGCATCGGTTTGGTGTTAATCAGCGCTCACTAGCAAAAGACAATCCCAGCGAAAATCCGCCTCATCTGTTAACCATGAGCGCCACACCTATTCCACGCAGTTATATGCTCACCATTTTTTCTCATCTTGATTTGTCAGTAATTAAAAAAACTCCATTTGGTAAAAAACAAGTTCAAAGTTGGTATGTACCCAAAATCAAACATAAACAAGCCTATGAGTGGTTTGCCTCTCAGCTAGAATCACTACCTCAACCTAGACTAGGTATAATTGTCTGTCCATTTATTGAACCCACCAGTTCTCCTGAGCTTGCTGACATTCCAGCCGCTAGCGTAGTTTTTGAACAACTCCAGAAACAATGGGGCTCAAAACTAAATATTGGTTTGCTGCACGGCCAGCAAAAACCTCCAGTTCAAACTCAAGTGATTAATCAACTTTATGACAACAAACTTGATCTGTTGGTAACTACTAGCGTGGTAGAGGTTGGAGTAGACCTGCCCCAAGCTAATCTTATGATCATTGAGGGAGCTGAGCGTTTTGGACTAGCCAGCCTCCATCAACTGCGAGGTAGGTTGGGACGCCTTGGTCAGAAAGCTTATTGTCTGCTCTCTAGCTCTACACGCGATCCAATCGCCGCCACTCGATTGCGTTTGTTTGCCAAAGAAAATGATGGCTTTGTCTTGGCAGAGCAAGATCTTGCCAATCGAGGCCCAGGAGATTTGTTTGGTTTGGATCAACATGGTTTCTTGGACTTGCGCTTTGCTTCTTGGGGCAATGCCGATTTGATCAAAAAAGCTCAAGACATTTTGGAGTGGCTTCAAAAAGAATTACCCAGTTGGCAACCCACTTTTTCTCCTAACATTAAATTTCCCCAAGATCATGATCATTTATCAAGTTTTAATTAACACCTGTAAGACCACCTTGATGTAATTGTCAATAATCTGAGCCAAAGAATGTAATTGGTTAAGTTTGGTCTTTACCTAGCATCTTTTTTTCTCTATGATAGAGGATGATGCGATCGGTCAATATCAAACTCCAAACTGGACAGGTTGGCTTAGTGACTTTGTTGATCATGTCAGTGATTCTTATTGTCGCCATCAGCCTCAGTCAAAGAACCATTCAGCAACAAGATGAGGCGTTTTTGGCGAATGAGTCCACTCGTGTTTTTAATGCCGCTGAGTCAGGAGTAGAAGATGCTCTTTCAGCTATCAATAGTGCTGAAGAACAAGATAAACCCATAGAAACTGAAGGTGCTTTTGCATTAGGCGATGACCAAGTAAGTTATCGAATCGATTCCAGTCAAATTTTTGAGATGAACGTAATGAAGAACAACGTCGTAGAATTACCAGTCAATCTTAGCATGATTCGCCCCATCACTATCAGTTGGGGTTATCAGCACTCGGGTAACTGCGCCGATAATCCATCAGCAATAGTTGTGAGTTTGATAGGTGAGGACGAAGCTAGATATTACGGTTTTGACCCTTGTGCTGATACCCGCCAAACCAATTTTAATGAAGACAGCATTACACCGGGCGCTGACTCCTTTCGTTATCAGCTTACGCTTGGCATTGATGAGTTAAGCAATAATGACTTGATTTTGCGCATTAAACCTCTTTTTGCCCACACCAGACTCAGAGTAAGCAGTGATGCGATTTCTCTTGCACAGTACAACATCGAGTCCACTGGACTAAACACCTCTCAGGAATTAGCTAGAACTCTCGAACTAAAAAGATCTTTGCCAGGCTCTTATAGCTTTATGGATTATACCTTGGTCAGCGGTAGTAATATTACCAAGAATTAGTCGAGAAATTTTTTTTCTAAACTCCAAGATCGCGCAAGCCAGCCATTTCTTGCTTAGTATTTTTTGCTAAAAAATCCCAAAAAGATAAAATTTGATGTTGAAGATATC
>DAOLOF010000053.1:0-4323 GCA_035416965.1 Candidatus Woesebacteria bacterium | reverse complement strand
CAGGCCAAGAAAGACAGATAAAGGCGATGATCATGATTATGATCACATACCAATTTGAATTGAGGTATCTTTTCTTTCGCCATAAATAAAAAAATTCAGTAAGAGATACGAAGAGTTTGCGCGAATACAATGATAAAGGCGTCATTAAGAAATGCATAACACTCATTTTATCAAAGATAAATTTAAAGATACTGAGAATCAATAGTAAATTTATTTATTGAAGAAAGACCAAAGATTACTGCACCATATCTCAATCTCGCTCGTTGCTAAGAAGCATGACAGACAGTTATAATCATCAATAAACATGATCACGAATATCAAATCATTTATCACTCCGAAGGCTTTGAAAAGAGGGATTTTGCTCGGATTGGTGAGCCTAATTGGTTCTTCCGTTTTTGCTCTAGGCTTCTTAGGCAAAACTATACTTAACAAGTATCGAGTTTTTCTCCAAACAGCAGAGTTATCTCATCAAACAGTTATTCAATTTGTTAAATCAACAATTCAAGCTGAACCAATAAATCAATTGTCTATCTTAGTGTTGGGTACAGACGAAATTGAAAATCGACCTGACTTTCCTCAATTAACTGACTCAATCATTTTGGCTCAAGTTCAACCCTCTCATAATAAAGTCCAGCTACTCTCGTTACCAAGAGACCTATGGAGTAATGATTATAAAACTAAGATTAACGCTCTCTATCAATACGGACGAGACAAGAATCCCGATCAACCCACTCAATTTCCACAAGAAGTAATCTCAACACTAACTCAACAGGATATTAACCACACTCTCGTGATTTCACTAGCTCAACTCGAATCACTCATTCAGATACTCGGCACGATTGAAGTTGATGTTCCAGTTGGCTTTAGGGATGATCAATTTCCCAGAAATGATGTTGATATCACCAAAGAAACTGACCCTCTAAAACTTTATGAAACAGTTACTTTTGTGGCAGGTAAACAGCAAATGGATGGTGAAAGAGCTCTTAAATATATTCGTAGTCGTCATAGTGTTGATCCACTTGTTGGAACTGATTTGGGTCGCACTGTTCGTCAACAACAAGTAATTGAGGCGATTTTTGAACAAATAATGGATTTAAGTCAATACTGGTATGAGCCTCAGCGAGCCGGTCAACTCTTCAGTTTTTATAAAGAACATTTTGAAGAATCTTTACCTCTATCAAAACTGCTGGTATTGGTGCGACAGATGTATCAATCTGATCAACCATTTCAATTTACCAGTAATTCTCTTCCAATTTTTCCAGATGATCCAGAAGGAGTTATTGAGCACCCCACTTACTTACATCCTTACCAAAATCAATGGGTATATGTAATTAATGATTTAAGTCGATTTCGGCAGTTTATATCAAAATCACTGACTCTTTAATCTGAGATATGCCGCAATTTAATCAAGTTAAAAATTCTACTCCACCTCTCAACACCAAAACAATCATTTGGCTATTAACCACATTCTTGGTTGTCTTAATGTACCTTACTGGTTACTATCACTCTCTTTATAAGCTCGAAAGAAAGAGATATTTAAAGCTTGAAGATAAATATGTGAGAGTCAGAAATATGCTGGGAAGAGAAGTGATGCAAGATTTGATCGATGAGTCGTATTTACAAAATCAATAGCGTTTTAATTATTCAATTCAATTTATCTTTAATTTATGACTAACAGATCACAGACATTATTAGTAACTGGCGGAGCGGGTTTCATCGGTACCAATTTTATTCATTACTGGCTAAAAAATCACCCAGATGATTATATTATTAATCTTGACAGTCTAACTTATGCTGGCAATTTAGCTAATCTCCAGGACATCGCAAGTAACAATCATTATCGATTCGTGCATCAGGATATTCGTAACTCAAAGACGGTAAATGAACTCATGAGTGAAGTTGATGTTGTTGTTCATTTCGCGGCCGAGTCTCATGTTGATCGATCCATAAAAAATCCAGCACTTTTTTTAGAAACAAATATTTTAGGCACTCAGGTTCTTTTGGATGCGGCAGTAAAGCATCAACTTAAACATTTTCATCACATCTCTACCGATGAAGTTTTTGGTTCTCTTGATTTAGGTTCCAAGGAAAAATTCTCCGAGTCAACTGCATATAATCCTCGCAGTCCCTACTCAGCCAGCAAAGCTGGCAGTGATCATTTGGTCAGAGCTTATGGCGAAACTTACAGACTGCCCTATACAATTAGCAACTGTTCAAATAATTATGGCCCTTATCAATTTCCTGAAAAACTTTTTTCATTAGCCATTACTAACTTAATCGAACATAAACCAATTCCTCTATATGGAGATGGCTTGAACGTGAGAGATTGGCTCTATGTTGAGGATCACTGTCGCGCAATTGATTTAATTTTAAGTTCGGGAGCGAAAAATGAAACATATCTTATTGGTGGTCTCACCCAAGATATATCGAATTTTGAGATTTGTCACTTAATTTTGGAGTTGATGGATGCTGATGAATCAATGCTCAAAATAGTTCCTGACAGACCGGGTCACGATCGACGTTATGCAGTTAATTGGAGCAAAATTAATCATCAACTAGGATGGGAACCAACTGTTACTCTCAAGGAAGGATTGACCAAAACCATTTCTTGGTATCAAAATAATCCTGATTGGTGGCAACCCTTAAAGATAAGAGCTCAAGATTGGTATCGACAACAATATTCCAAACTACAACCATGATCTTCGACTCTCCTTCATCTCCCCAGCAATCAACTTCACTTTTGGCAACTGGTATTTCCGGTTTAGTGGGTTCAAGAGTAGCGACATTGCTTCAGGACCAATTTTCATTTGAAAATTTAGATATTAATCATCCAACTAATCCAACTGATATTACTAATCTAGATCAAGTGAAAGCCGCGTTGAGCGTTTCTTCAGCTCAATTTCTGCTTCATTTTGCAGCCTTTACTGATGTAACAGCAGCTTGGAATGATAGAAATAACAAAGATGGTTTAGCCTATCGAGTTAACGTTATTGGAACGAAAAACATTATTGAAGCCTGTCAGGAAAATAATATTCATCTAATTCATCTTTCAACTGCCTACGTATTTGATGGTAATCAAGTTAATCCATATCTAGAAACAGATCAACCAAACCCAATCGAGTGGTATGGTCAAACCAAATGGGAAGCAGAACAGGCAATTATGGCAAGTGACGCCTCTTGGACAATTTTGCGAATTGATCAACCATTTCGTCCAGACTATTATCAAAGGCCTGATGTAGTAAGAAAAATCATTTCTGGACTCAAGCAAGGTACTCTCCCGCCTCAATTCACCAACCAATTTTTTGGACCAACATATATTGACGATTTAGCCATCACTATCAAGCAGATTATTTCTCAAAAGCAAACTGGATTATTTCATGCCACCAACGGTGAGCAATGGTCTCCCTATGAGTTTGCCACTCTTGTCCAGAAAATCTTTCATCTAAACGGAAAAGTGGACAAAGGGAATCTTGATCAATATTTGAAAACTACTAATCGCCCCTATCAACATAACACCGCCCTCAACAATGAAAAGATTGTTAAAGCACTTCGCCTCCAACCTCATACAATCATGCAAGCTCTGGGTGAAATTCTTCTTTAGCTGAAATATTATCTCGTCCTCTTGGGTCATATTCAAGAGAGTGTTAATCATGTTTTTGAAGAGCTTATTAGCTCTCTTTTCTGAGTTCTCCATTCATCAATTTGAAGATGATCTCCACTCAAGAGAACTGGGGGAACTTTCCACTGACGATATACTGCTGGTCTAGTATAAACAGGTGCACCAAATAACCCATCCTCTTGATGAGACTCATTTAATAAACTTTCACTGTTGCCAAGAACACCTGGAATAAGCCTGACGATACTGTCAAGAATTACTACTGTCGCCGATTCACCACCAGTCAAAACATAATCTCCAACTCGTAATTCATCATCAACCAAATTTTCCGCCACTCTTTCATCAACCCCTTGATAATGTCCACAAATCAAAGTAACCTTTTCAAATTGACTATACTCTTGAGCTTTTTTTTGTGTATAAAGAGATCCTTTTGCCGATGTCAAAAGGATGCATGAGTGAGCTTGTCCTTTTTTCACACCTAAAGCTTGAAGTGCTAAATCAATTGGCTCAATCTTCATGACCATGCCAGCACCTCCACCAAAGGGTGGCTCATCAGTAAGATGGTGTTTGTCAAAAGCATAATCTCTGATATTGACGATTTGTATCTCCACCGCTCCCCTTTCTTGCGCTTTTTTCAGCATGGAACAGTCAATGATTGAATGGAAAAAATCGGGGAAAATAGTAAGAATGTTGATTTTCATGAAAAT
>DAOLOF010000052.1:0-4335 GCA_035416965.1 Candidatus Woesebacteria bacterium | reverse complement strand
ACGACCAAAAGGTTTTTGGTGAGATGAAACCAGTAGAAGAGTTTCTCAAGATTTATGAAACCGAAGTGCAGGCAGTGGATTGTTTAAGCCTAACTACAGGCAATCTGCCAGAAGAGATGGAAGTGATGTTGCTCAACTGCTCATAATTGAACTTTTTTTGAAGGCAAAGCAACCTTTTTAATTTTTACTCATTACTTAATCCTAGTTTATGGATCCCAAACTACCCCCTCATGATTTAGAGTTAGAGCAGTCAGTCTTGAGTGCTATTTTGATAGATGATGAGGCAATGATTAGGGTCAGCGAGCATATCACATCAGACAGTTTTTATGATCACTCTCATCAACTGATTTTTGAGAGCATGGCCGATCTCTATGAGCAACGTGAAGCAATTGATGTGGTCACTCTCACCAGTCAATTAAAGAAAAAAAAGAATCTTTCCAAAGTAGGGGGTGCGGCGGCAATTGCCCGTCTTTCCAACCTAGTCTCCACTGCTGCTAATGCGGAAAGTTATGCCAAGATCATCAAAGAGTACTCAATCAAACGACAGCTCATTTCTATCTCCTCGAAGATGAGCGAATGGGCATTTGATTCCGGTAAAACAGCACAAGATGTGTTGGATCAAGCAGAATCAACTGTTTTCAAAATTTCTCAATCCCATTCAGCGGCTGACTTTATTCCCATTAAAGATACCTTAGTGGAAAGTTTTGAGAGATTGGATGAGTTGCAAAAGAATCAAGGGGATTTAAGAGGTGTAGCCACAGGTTTTCAGGATTTAGACAATCTTTTGGCCGGAATGCAGAAATCTAATCTGATTATTTTGGCGGCACGTCCGGGTATGGGTAAGACAGCCTTTTCACTAAATATTACTCAAAATGTGGCTGTGAAATACAAAAAAAGAGTTGGTTTTTTCTCTCTTGAGATGAGCAAGGAGGAGCTGGTTGATCGGTTGTTGGTGTCTCAAGCGGATATTGATGCTTGGAAATTGAAGACTGGTCGCTTAAATCAGCAAGACTTTTTAAAGATCTCAGATGCAATGGGTGTTTTGGCTGATGCTGGTTTATTTATTGATGACACGCCAGGCTTGAGCATCTATGAAATGCGCACGAAAGCCAGAAGATTGATGAGTGAGCAAGAAATTGACTTGCTTGTGGTAGATTATCTCCAGCTTGCTCATGGCAAAACTCAAGACAATCGAGTCCAGGAAGTATCTGAAATTTCTCAGGGATTAAAAAATATTGCTCGAGAACTAAGAATTCCAGTTTTGGCATTATCTCAACTTTCTCGGGCTGTTGAGAGTCGAGGTGAGAAAAAACCGCAGCTATCTGATCTCAGAGAATCTGGAGCCATCGAGCAAGATGCGGATGTTGTCATGTTTCTCTATCGACAAGATGAGGACATTCGTGAACAAGTCTCGCTGAAGATTGCTAAGCATCGTAATGGACCACTGGGGGAGATAGAGCTGTTCTTTAGGGGTGACAGAATCAAGTTTTTTGGTATGGAAAGTCGGTTAAGCTGATTTTTCTATTCAAGCCCAATCTAAATAAGTGACTGGCGAGAAGCATAGTAGTAGGAGAGATACCAATAACTAGGCAGGGGAGACCCCAAACAAAAGCAAAATCATGCTGGTTGAAACCAGAGAAAAAAGCAGAAAAAACCCCAAATAACTTTTTGTTTTTTGTTTTGACACCTCGAAAGAGGGGTTGTCAGTAGCGATCAGGATAATCATGGCGATAACAATCCAGACAACACCTCTAAATACAATCGACCAAAAACTGGTCACACTAAAAAAATCATAGGCAAGGCTGTTCAAAAAATTCATACCCTTACTATGCTCGATTCAATGGAAAAAGGCAAGAGTTGCTGTTAAAATACATTCATCTTGAGCACTTAAGCTTCATTAAGTTGCCGCGGTGGCGGAATTGGTAGACGCGTGGGTCTCAAAAACCCATGAGGTAACCCCTTGTGTGAGTTCGATTCTCACCCGCGGCACGTTATCCTGGAAAGAACGGTTTTTTGATGGGAGGGTTAAAAATTGCGTACTTTGAATTAAGTCCCAGACTAAAATAAGGCGAATAAACATATTTATGCTAGAGACGCTGATTACCATTGGCAATTTTCAAGTTCATACTCTCAGTGTTTTTCAATTTTTGGCTTTTGGAGCTATGGGCATGACTCTTTGGCGAAGGGCTAAGGAGGAGAACTATTTAGAAGCCAGGGTTTTTGATGGTTTTCTGCTTTCTTTTATGTTTGGTTGGTTGGTAGCCCGTTTAGCATTTGTAATTTTTTCACTAGATCGATTGGGACTTGATCCTCTCAAGTGGCTGAATGTAGTGCAGTATCCTGGATTGATGCTCTTCTTTGGAGTAATCGGTGCCACCTGTTATTTTTATGGTTTTGCCCGTAAGCAAAAATGGGATGCTTTTGAAGTGCTTGATTGGTGGGCCCAAGCTGTAGCCATTGGTCTTATTTTTGTAAATCTTGGATATTTTGTGGCGGGTACTCGATTCGGAGAAAGCACCAACCTACCTTGGGGAATAATTTTTCCTGGTGTCTTTGAAAAAAGGCATCCTACCCAGTTGTATTCAGCTCTATTTTATCTATTGGCATCAAAAGGTCTTAACTGGTTGGAGTATCATTACCGATCAATCGAGTGGTACCGTGCAGGCAAAAAAACTGCTCAATCTGGTTTTCTTTTTATCATTTTTGTATTAAGTTATGCTGTTTTTTCAATGATAATTAGCTTGATTCAACCTCCTATTTTTATGATTAAACAAACTGCGCTGGATTCTTTGATTTACTTTTTCTTGCTGATAGTAGGGATAGTGCTGTTACTCAACCGATCAAATCGTTCATTTTTTTCTTTTAGAGAAAAAAGATTTTTCGCAGTTAAGAAATAACTTTTTGGCTAATTCTTAATCAAGTAAGATTGGAGGTATTTGTTATTTATTAAATCGATGCAGAAAATGGAGATTATTTTTGAAGATGAGCATCTGATTGCGATCAATAAACCAGCCATGATGGTGGTTAATTTCTCCAAGACAAGCCAAGACCACACGGTGCAAGAGTGGTTTGCCTCATATCTGAAGCTTGGTTCTGGGGCGGTTAATGATTCCACTTTTGCAAACAAAAGCACCCAAAGTCTCCCTGCGTGGCAAGCGCTTCTACCCGAACACTTTCCCAATCTATATGGTACTCCTCAAGATATATTTGATCAAAGACAGGGTATTGTTCATAGACTTGACAAAGATACAAGCGGCATTCTATTGCTGGCCAAAAATCCGGGGTCGTTGATTAATCTGTTAACCCAATTTCGAGAACGTCAGGTGAAAAAAAAGTATCTGTGTTTGGTTCATGGACAAGTGAAGTTAGATTCTGGAGAGATTAATTTGCCGCTGGCTCGATGTCGAGTGAATCGACACAAATATGCTGTCGATATTGATGGGAGAGCCGCAATCACTCATTATCGGGTAATCAAGCGTTTTCCACCTCAACTAATGAAAGATTTGGTTGATTGTTTAACTAACTGGCCGATAACTATTAATAAAGACTTAATTACTGCCAAGGTACGCCAAGAACTTATTCGTTATCAGCAGGGCTTCTCTTTACTTGAGTGTTTGCCTCAGACAGGTCGAACACATCAGATTAGAGTGCATTTGTCTTATCTTGGCCATCCTTTGGTAGCAGATCATACTTACTCTGGGAAAAGAAGAGTCAAGCTTGATAGCTGGTGGTGTCCGCGTCATTTTTTACATGCTCAAGCAATCAGATTTTCTCATCCTGCAACCAATCAACAATTAGTTTTACAGGCACCTTTGAGTCAAGAACTACAATTAGTTCTGGATTGGTTAGAACAAGTGAAGCGGAAATAACATTATTAGCTAATGGTAAAAATTAAGCATAAAGTAAGGATCAGCAACATGAAGCATCACTTTCAAGAACATCACTTTGGTAATGATAAAGTTACATACATCTCTCCTGGATGGGATGAGATTAATCTCCTTACATATGAAGTGAGTTGTCAAGTAAGGGCTCAAACCCAGCGTTTTGACAGAATTGTGACTCTGGCCAAAGGTGGATGGCCAATGACTCGCTCATTAAATGATTTTACCCAAATTCCTGAAATAGCTAGCATTGGTATCAAATTCTATGCCGGCATTAATCAAAAACTGGACAAGCCTTTGGTTTATCAAGACATTCCGGTATCGGTTGAGGGGGAGAGGATATTATTGTTTGATGATGTAGCTGATTCTGGAGAGTCGCTGATTTTTACTACCAATTTGCTTAAGAAAAGAGGAGCTAAACAAGTTAGCACAGCTACCATATTTTACAAGCCTC
>DAOLOF010000051.1:0-4445 GCA_035416965.1 Candidatus Woesebacteria bacterium | reverse complement strand
ATTTTCGCAAAGCGATGGATGAAAAGAAGATTATTTTGTGCAATTTATCCAAAGGTGTGTTGGGTGAGGAAGATGCCAAGTTTCTGGGCTTAATTTTGGTGCCAAAGATTTTAACGGCAGCCATGAGCCGAGCAGATGTACCTCAAGAGCAACGTCATGACTTTTTCCTTTATGTTGACGAGTTTCAAAACTATGCAACCGAGGATTTTGCCGTTATTCTGTCTGAGGCCAGAAAGTACAAACTCAATTTGGTGGTGGCTAATCAGTATGTTGGTCAAATCGAAGAAGATATCAAAAATGCTGTCTTTGGCAATGTGGGCACTATGGTGGCTTTTAGAGTGGGTGTAACTGATGCCAACTTTTTACAACATGAGTTTGTGCCTACCTTCAACGAAGCAGATTTGACCAATATAGAAAAATACCACATTTACATGAAAACAATTGTGAATAATGAACCTGTGCCTCCTTTTAGCGTCTCGTTGGAAAAGGATATGGAAAAAATTAAGGCTCAAATGAATCCAAAGCTAGCCGAGATGATCAAACAACTTTCCAGACTCAAATATGGTAAAGACAGAGCAGTAATCGAGGAAGAGATGAAAATCAGAGCCAAGTTGTAAAAATAGCCTGGTTTAAAAACAAAATATTATAAGTCTAAAACAAGACAATAAAACAAATCCAGCCTTAAAAAACGCACAATGTTGATTTAGTCAAATTTAACTTTTGACCACTTTTCTGGTAAAATCAAGAAAAGATACTTCAAATACTTTTAAAATATGCCAGACACACAGACAGTTGCCAGAGCGATCGTGGCTATTGGCTATGCCTTATATAATAAGCGCTACTCGTTTTCAGTGACGCCTGCAGGAGATCAACGCTACACGTATAATTTGGAATCTAAGAATGATGCTTATCTCAAACTTAATGAATCGCCTGGTTATCCAATTGAAATTAATCTCTCAACTCCCTCCAGAGGAATAATTAAATATTATGGATCTGAGGTAGCAGAGATAACAATGAGTGGTTCATCTGGTTATGCTCAAGACAGACAAAACTCTGTTACTTACCCGTCAATCTCATTTTCCTCTTCGACCATTCAACTAGGCAATCTTTCGTTTCAAATCAGTTAACGATCTGGTCGAGACATCAGAATTAATGAAATAAACTGAGAAAGAGTCAGTGTGTTTTATTGGTGTGTTTTTTCCCAGTCAGTAACTACCTGTTGGCAGTATAGGTATTGAGCGTACTCGAGGGTTTTTTCGTGAATTGCTTTTTCTTTCTGAGCCCGACTGCCTTTTTGATCAATTTTAACTGTCTCGCCCAATACCCGCTGTACATGCTGGGTGGTTTCTTTGGCCCTTTCGCCTAAAATTTGAGTTTGCTCCCAGGCGTCTTGGCCAAGCTGAGGTGGCTTTGCCAGTTGGAATAAGCCAAAAGGGCTATTTTTCAGCCATTCTCGGTCATTGGCATAGGCGAGAGCATAAAGGCCAAGCATCAAAAAAGCGAGAATGATGGCCAAACGAATCAACAACTTCATGCATTTAGTATAACAGTATTCACCAAAATGATTATTGTTGGCCAAAAACTCACTGGAAACTATTCGTATCGAAGGGCTTCAATGGGAGATAGACGGGAGGCGCGTCGTGCTGGAGCGGCGCCAAAAATTAGACCAACTACTGTTGAAACGCTAAAGGCAAGTACAACAGCATCCCATGTTACCTTGGCTGGGAAAAAGCTTTGCAATGCTAAAGAGCCACCATATGCGATTCCTAAGCCAATCAAACCTCCTAAGATAGATAAAGAAGCCGCCTCAATAAGAAATTGAAGAAGAATCAAGTTTGGAGTGGCTCCAAGAGCTTTGCGCAAACCAATCTCTTTGGTGCGTTCAGTGACGGACACCAGCATTATGTTCATAATTCCAATACCACCCACCAATAACGAGATAGCAGCAATGCCGCCCAAAGCAATTGTGACCATACCCAAAATATCAGTAATTACATTAAGTAACTCACGTTGATCAAAAACGCTAAATTCATCCTCTTCATAATTGTCCAGCATAGTTTTTTCTATCAAAGCAATGCTGGACTCCACTTCATCTTCGTTTTGAATCTTGACTACAATATTCATAATTTTATTGTCGTTATAAATGCGCGAGGCTGTCGAAAATGGCAAATAAATAAATTCATCAAATGAAGGTCCGCTAAATCCGCCTGTGCCTTTTTTCTCGGCTACTCCAACCACTTCGTAGGAAATAGAGCCGATACGCACTTTTTTGCCTATTGCATCGCTTTCGCCAAATAAATCTTGATAGATGTCGTAGCCCAAAACTGCAACTTTTTCAGCGCCTTTCGACTCGCCTTCATCAAACCAACGGCCTTTTTCCAGCTGAGTGATTAACACTTGATTGTAATTATCACTTGTCCCCAAGATGGTAACGTCTTTGTTGTTATCTTGAAAACGAGCGGTATCAGTGAATGGCGAATAAAAGGTGACAGCTCGAATTTGCGGTCTCAACCGCTCAATCGCCCGAACATCTTGAATGGTAAAACTGAGAGACATAGATTGGATAGCTCCTCTTTGACTGGAAGCAAACGAACCATCCTCTCCAAAAATTTGTCCGGGAGAAATGTAAACGTTGTTGGTGCCAAGATCCTCAAACTGCTGAGTGATAAAATTTTCTAGTCCTTTACCAATTGAGATCAGCAAAACTACCGAGCTAACCCCAATAATCACTCCCAACATCGTCAATAAACTTCTTACTTTATTGATAAAGATAGCTTTTAGAGCAATAGAAATTGTGTTAGAGATGTTCATAAAAAATTCAATATTCAGATTTGCGATTGGCCGCTTGACCAACACTCTCTTGGCTACCAGCCTTTGTAAGGTGGTCTCCTTTCGGCCACCAACTTCCCATCTTTTAGCTCAATGACTCGCTCAGCCATTTTGGCCAAGCGTTTTTCGTGTGTGACCAAGATAATTGTTGTTCCTTGGGCATTAAGATTCTGTAGTATTTTTTCAACTTCTTGTCCACTTTTGGAATCGAGATTTCCAGTGGGTTCATCAGCAAAAATAACACTTGGCTTATTAATCAGCGCTCTGGCGATGGCTACTCGCTGTTGCTGTCCGCCAGAAAGCTCATTTGGCTTATTTAATAGTCTATCTCCAAGACCCAGCTGTATTAAAATTTCTTTGGCTCTTCTTTCGCGCTCGGCTCGACCAACCCCGGCATAAATTAGAGGTAAAGAGGCATTATCAACCGCGCTGGTTCGGGGTAAAAGATTAAACTGCTGGAAAATAAATCCTATCTCTTTATTGCGTAGGCGCGCCCTTTCAACCTCGTTATATGTTGTGACATCCTGACCGTTTAGAATTATTTTGCCTCTGCTTGGCTCAGCCAGCATGCTAGCAACCTGCAAGAAGGTCGATTTACCAGAACCAGAAGGCCCAATTACCGATACAAATTCTCCTTTAGTTATGGAAAAATCAAGACACTCCAGTGCCTTGATAGTTTGACTACCGAGCTGATAAATTTTGCAGACATTAATAAGTTGCAAAATTAATTTATCTGAAGACGGTTTTGTTTTATTTGAACTAGAGCGAACAGATCGAGTAGAGTGTTTAGTTTTGATTGCACGCATAATTTTTTCCCATTGGGATTAAACCTCAATATTTGTCTGAGATCTGATTATTTTAGACTGGGTAAAACTACTTGATCGGCAGTGGTTAATCCTGAGACGATCTCTACCAACTCATCTGTTTCTAAACCAATCTCAACCGGCTGATCAACCACTTTTCCATCTTTAGTCATGATTTCTACCAAATATTGATCATCACTCATCTTGATACAAATCAGAGGAACCGTCAAAACGTTGTTCTTTTTCTCTAGCACAATCTTGACATCACCATTCATACCCAAGCGAAAACGATTGAGCAAGGAAATCCCCTCACCGTACTGCATTTTTATTGTATCTAGAGCAATAGGCAACTCAATTGCATATACAGTACCACTGGCTGTGAGATTGCTTTGATAAGCAATATAACTCAGTTGAGTTTGTATAGAGTCTTTAGGGTAAGCATCAAGCTCAATGGTGGCAGTCTGACCCAACTCAATCAAAGGTACATCTTCTTCATTTACCTCGGCTCTTAGGATTAAAGAATCTGGATCAATAAGCTCGAAATAATCAGCGGAAGTAACTTGAGTGTAGGCGGTACTCACCGGACTAAACACCAAAATACCCGCAAAAGGAGCGCTCATGTGGGCTTGAGAGATAGCTATATCTTGTAGTTCTACGTCAATCACACTATTTTCTAGAGTCCATTGGTTCTGATCAACCGATCGACGCTCAGAAGTATCCAGCGTGCGATCCTTAATATCATCTTGGATTTCTTCCCAATCCCAGCGTTGTTGCATGTATAAATTAAGAGACTTTTCCAGTCTTTTTTGCAAA
>DAOLOF010000050.1:0-4479 GCA_035416965.1 Candidatus Woesebacteria bacterium | reverse complement strand
AGTACCCATTCATTGTATTGCTGGTTGTAGTAGTGGTGCCATGATTGGTGGATTGTATGCCTCTCTGCAAAATATTGATCAAGTTGAACAAATCTTTGCCAACCTCGAAAAAAAAGAGTTTATTGGAGCTTTCTTGGATCCACTGGCAAAGGACGGATTAATCAGAGGCACACGAGTAATAAATTTGTTTGAAAAGTATACCAAGGGTTTAATGATCGAGGATCTTCCTATCAAGTATGGAGCGCTCACAGCAGATCTTATTTCTGGCCAATCAGTAGTGCTTGATCATGGCAAACTGGCAACAGCTATGAGAGCCAGTTGCTCTGTACCGCTGATTTTTCAGCCAGTCCGACACCGAGGTCGCAAACTAGTTGATGGAGCCGCTCTCTCACCAGTCCCAGTGCAACTCTGCCGACGGCTAGGGGCGACTAAGGTAATTGCTGTAAATCTTTATCATAATCTTTTTGCCAATGATAACGAGGTAAAAGGAGGCGTTCAAGTCGCCCTCAAAACTACTCACTTAATGCTCAAACAATTAGCTGAGTATGACTGTCGTTTGGCAGACATAACCATTTATCCTAAAATTTTAGAGCCTCACACTTATCAGATTTTTCGCCGTTTTATCAATCACCCCGAAGTGATTAAAGCCGGAGAACTAGCCGCAGAAGCCGCGCTTAAAAACGGCTTGTGTTCATTGGTTGGTAGTTAGACTTGGACAGAAGGCTCGTTACTGATAGTCTTCCATTACTGCTTCCAGATTCCTTTCAGCTTGCCATTGACTCAATAAACTGCCTTTCTTGAGAGTCTCCAGCTGTTCATGATAAGCCGGAGTTTGAAGATCCTGAAAGTACACTCCCGTTTTGAAGTGGGTACGATCATCGCCGCTCAAAGCAAATGCTTTTTGCCAGTTGGAGGTGTCGTGATCAGTCAGTTCGCTAATATTATCTCGATACCAACTGAGATCTTGATTCTTATTAAATGTTACGCAAGGCTGAAGAATATCAACCAGAGCAAACCCGCGGTGCAAAATTGCCGATTTAATGATCTCTTTTAACTGCTTAAAATTGCCCGAGTAACCCTGAGCAACAAAGGAAGCGTGAGCGGCCAACGCCAGCTGTAAAGGATTAAAAGGTTTCTCGATCAATCCCTCAGGAGTAGTTTTGGTAATTGTCCCAGTAGGTGTAGTGGGAGAGGCTTGACCAGTGGTTAAACTATAACGCCAGTTGTTGTGAACCAACATAGTAATGTTGTGATTGCCTCTTGCCGCAAACAAAAAGTGATTAGCACCCTCACCGTAGAGATCTCCTTCACCTCCAACCACAATCACCTTGATATCTTGATTGGCTAGTTTGACTCCAATCGCAGTTGGCACCTCTCGACCATGGAGACCGTGAATACCATAAGTGCGGTTAAAATCAGCCTCGTTGGGTGCACAGCCAACACCATAAACTATCACGACATCTTCATGATCCAGTTCCAACTCCTCCAAAGCCGCATAAAAAGCTCGTAAAATACCGTGGTTTCCACAACCAGGGCACCAAGTTGGAGTGATGGGTGATTTTATTGATTGTTTCGTTATTTTCATATTTTTTTACTGTTATTTTGTGATTGCTGATAACTATTGACCTAAATACTTAAGCAAGTCTTCGGCGTAGAACGGTCTGCCGTCATATCGGCGCAGACGATCGTCCATCTTGATATCCGTTTGCTGTCTTATCCAGTTTTCAGCCTGACCATTGGCATTGCCCTCAACCATTACCAGCTTCTTGGCGGTTTTAGCTAATTTGGTAAAGGCTTCGGTTGGCAGAGGATAAAGACAAGGCAAATGAATAACATTTACTGAGCCAGGTTTGGCTAATCTTAATAATTCTAGTAATACGTTGACAGTTGAACCCCATGACACAAATGTCACCTCAGCTTTTTTGGGACCAATAAGATATGGTTGGGGTAGATCAGTCAAGATAGCTTGCATTTTCCGAGCGCGTTTCTCAACCGATCTGGCAATAGTGGGTCCATCTTCAGTGGCAAAACCCCACTGATCGTGCTCATAGGAATTTGCTAGATGGAGTCCGAACTCCTGACCTGGAATGGTGCGAGGAGAAATTCCATCCTTGGTATCTTGATAACGAAGATAACTCTCGTCTGCGGGCAGCTTTTTGTCCAATGTCATGCTCGCTCTTTCATTTTTGTGCTTGACCGCGGGAGCCTTCATAGTTTGATGAGACTCCAAAATGTATTTATCAGAAACAATTAAAACAGGCAGTTGATATTTTTCAGCCAAGTACATCGCTTTTTTACTTAGATCAAAATGCTCCTGAACGGTCCCTGGAGTCAAAACTACTCTTGGGAAATCGCCATGACCCGCCGTTAATATAAATTGCAGATCGGCTTGAGCTGTCCAGGTAGGCACACCACTGGCTGGACCAGTACGTTGTGCTTCCAAAATCACCAAAGGGACCTCAGCTGTTCCAGCGAATGAGAGAGCTTCTACCATCAGAGCAAAACCTCCACCCGAAGAACCGGTCATAGCCCTGACACCAGCAATTGAGGCGCCAACCGCTTCGTTAATGGCTCCAATTTCATCTTCCACCTGTTTGACTACCATCGGCACCTGATATTTGTGTTCATTCAAAAAGTGCAACAAGCCCGTAGCTGGAGTCATAGGATAAGCGCTATAAAACTGCAAGCCACCAGCCACCGCACCCATACCAATCGCTTCATTTCCATTTACCAAGATGCTTTCATCAGCCTGGGGCTTAATACTCATTAGAGGTTTGAGTGCTTTTCCGGCTTCTTGATATCCAAGATCAAATGCTTTGAAGTTAAGATCAGTAATTTTGGGGTTTTTAAACTCATCTTTAAGCACTTGCTTGCAAATATTTGGGTCAAGTCCAAGAAGAAAAGCAGACACTCCCAACGAAGTGGTGTTGCTGGCCAAGGTGGTGCCAGTCGTTTCTTTGGCCCAGCTTGATAATGGCATGGCTGTAATCTGTTTGCCCCATTTTGCTTGAGCCTCCGCTGGAACAGCACCAAAGTCAGAATTGGAAACAATCACCGTTTTACTAGTAATTTCATCTTGATGTAAAGAAAAACAGTCGGGGGTATAAGCTATAAGTAAGTCCAAGTCGCGTTTTTGACAGCTTGCATTTGTAAAATCTGCATAGACTTGACCAGTCTGATGACCACCTCTTATTAGAGAAGGATACTCTAAGTAATTAAAGGCCTGCATACCATGCCTTTTAGCCACCCGAGCCATTGTTCTGGCAGCAAGCATCACACCATGACCAGCCTCTCCAGCAATTTTCCAATTAAATGAACCACCTGAATGATTAGACATATCTTTTCTTTGGGGAAAATAGTTAGTAACCAAAAAAGTGACGCGATTTTTAAAAGTGCAACCGTAGTGTACAGAGAATGACCAGATTAGTCAAGGCTTATTGTCGGAAAAAAGGTTGTTACAGCATCTCTTGTTTGATCATTAATCAAGAAAGCTTCTAGATAGACACGCGAGGTGATTGCTGTAAAATAACCCCATTTAGTTAAAAGATTTAGTATTACCGTATTAAGAAAACTTTTTTGGAGCTCATCGAAGGCTTGAAATACCTCTGACACAACTAAAGTGTCTGCATCGGTACGTGTTAAAAATGCTTTTGTTCGAGCTTCTTCAATAGATTTCTCAATTACTCCCGTGAGAAAAAATTGCCATTCAGTCTCTAAGGAGTTTATCATTAATTTGGTAATTATGTCTCTTAGATCCACTTGTTGACGAAATTCCTTATACCTGAGTATTAATTCTCCCTGATCGTAAGTTGCAATTTCTTCTTCTGTAGGAATGGGTAATTCTTCGCCAATATTTTGTTGCCGAAGATACCGAATCTGTTGAATAAATACATTTCTCAAATCTATCAACGGATCTTTATGTGCTTCTGTTTTCAGCTCTTTTATCATTGTTTGCAGCTCAGAACTTAGTTTATCAACATCCCAAGTTTCCATCTCTCCATCTGGTACAAACGAAATATTTTGTAATCCGGACTCTTGGATTTGTCGTATTAATTCAGAATATATCTTGCGTAGCAGAGAGATTTTTTCTTTATCGCTCATTTGCGCTTCAGATAATCCTGGAACAGTTGAGACAACACCAAGTAATTGATCAAGCATTGTAATGAAACCCTGTTGAAAAAAAGCCATCATTGACAAAAATTGATTGACATAGTTATCGACTTCATCTTTGAGAGCCTCGATGACAGCAGCCGCTACCTTCATCGATTCTCCTTTAAGACAAAGAACCGTGCATCGATTTCTTACATTAGTTTCTTCAAGATCATTTAATTCTAATATTTCTTGTATCACTTGTTTATGGGATTCTGACGAAAGAATGATTTTTATAAATGGATCAATTGTTAAAGCTAGGCCAATATTCAGATTATTTTTCACTTCGACATTAGTTCCATCCTCTTTGGACATTATTTGTGCAACTCT
>DAOLOF010000049.1:0-4590 GCA_035416965.1 Candidatus Woesebacteria bacterium | reverse complement strand
CAATACTTTGTTCCTTAAGATATTTCATTAGCTTCGTATCGTGAACACAGGCAATTCCGTGACCCAAGCGATCTGGTTTTAGTTCGTGGATTACCTCCCACATCTCATTTACTTCTGTGACTTCGCCAGTGTGAATGGTAACTCCCAAGCCAGCGGCTTTGGCATCAGCAACCATCTCTTTTATTTGCGCGGGCTGAAAACTTCTCGCGTGATCATTGGCACTAATTGAACCAGCCAAATCAATGCCAACCACGCCGCGTTTGTGATATTTGATGGCTTTTTTGACAATGCCGGCATTTTCTTTATTTGACAGGCGTCTATCCAGACATAAGACTAAGCCAGCTTGAACCGGAAACTTGAGCATTGCTCGCTCCATGCCGTGAATTGCATAAACAATAATGTGGTCAAGATCAATACTTCCTTTTTGATTTCGATAAATAGGATTAAATCGTAACTCAATCTTAGTAATGTTATTTTTAAGATATGCTTTAGCGATTCCTCTTTGAATCACCTCAAACATAGCATTTGGGGAAGACTGAATTTTTTCTGTCAGATCAAATCGTTTCAGGTATTCTTCGTATTGTTCAGGTGTTGACATCTTTATGAGTTTATGAAAAGCCCAGTAGTCTTTGGTGGGCAATCTTAAGCCTTGATCTTGAGCAATCTCCCATAATTCCAGTGCAGAGACGGCAGAACCCACATGGACATGAAGTTCGGTTAGTTCGACATTCTTCAGAAAGGAGAGATTGGGCATAAAGGTGAGGAAGTTGATAATTTATTAGGTTAAGTTGGTCAAATAAATATAAAAAAAACACTTGCTCTGCTTCCGGCTCACTTGGTTTCCTCATGTCAGCAAACATGATCTGTTGCTTGGGAGCGAAAGCTTGCAAGTGCTCTCGCTAATAATGCTGGTTAATGAACGGAGTTTAGCTTCGCTCAAATAATATTTTGCCAGTATATCCAATATGTATTAGACGCGTCAAGCAGGGATTTGTAATTATTTGCTGGAGAGATGTATTGGGTTGATTATTCAAAAAAAAGTACCATACCGAAGATGGGGGAAGATGATAAAATGATGAAATCTCTATGTAATAATCCAAAAACAAAAGAAGAAATTACCTGAAATCTATATGGTTAGGAAATTGTTACGGTTAATTGGGGCTCACGTTTCTATGGTGGGCGGATTGGATAGAGCAGTGGAACGAGCGGCAGAACTTGGGTGCAACTGTATGCAGATCTTTTCGGGTAGTCCTCGGTCCTGGGTAAGGCAATTTCCGAGTGCTGCTGATATAGATAAACTGTTTTCAAAACAACGCAAATTGGGTGTTAAATCAATCTTTACTCATGCTTTATATTTGATTAACCTGACAAGTGATAATCCGGAGTTGAAGCAGAAATCAATTCAGTCGCTTGTGCACGAATTGCAGTTCGACAGTCTCATCAAAGGGACAGGGGTGGTGGTACATTTGGGCAGTTACATCGGACGTGGGTGGGAAGCGGTAAAAGATGACTTGCTTGAAGTATTGGGCGATATTCTGGATCGCTCTCCTGTCGACAGCACTCTTTTGATTGAAAACTCGGCCGGACAAAAGGGAAAAATTGGTTCGGATTTGGCTGAGATAGCTTGGTTGATTTCTTCACTTAATTCTTCTCGAGTGGGCTGGTGTCTTGACAGTTGCCATGCTTTTGCAGCTGGATTACCACTGGTGGTGGATTCGGGTTTAGTTGACGCTGATCATCCAGACTTGATTTCTCTCATTCAAGCTAACCATCTTGATACTAGTTTGAGGTGTATTCATCTCAACGACAGCAAAGTAGTTTTTGGGGCGGGTAACGATCGTCACGATAATATTCTGAAGGGGCATATTCCTGAAGCTGATTTACGTTCATTTGTTAATCATAAGCTACTCATTCATTTGCCTTTAATTACAGAGGTGCCTGGTATTGATGGAGGAGGTCCAGATTTAGCAAACATCAAGCAAATCAAAGATCTTGTGGATTAATTAGCCAAAAATCAGAAAAAGGTTTAAACAAGAATAAATGCCATCGAAGCTTTCAAGGATAGCTAACTGGAGTCAAAAAAAACCAATTGGAGTTAGGCTCATTATTTCTAGTTCATCTTCCTCAAGATTTATGATATACTGCCAACCTATTATTAATTGAGCAGGTTGGTTTTAGGTCCTGATCTACTCCAATTCTGCTGTTCTTGTCTGGTGACGATATATAGCTTTGAGCTAATGACTGTCAAGTCAGCTTGATGATTGCAAATAATCGTTATCAACAAGAAGAATAAGGACAAAATATGAAAAAGATTGATTTCTCGCAATTGCCTCAAAAGGCTCCAGAATATGATTTACGGGATCTGTTAGAAGCCGGTTGTCATTTTGGTCATCAGCGAAACAAATGGAACCCGAAAATGAGCCAGTTTATTTATTCTCAAAAAGATGGTGTGCACATCTTTGATTTGGCTAAAACTGCCAAGCAACTTCAGTTAGCTTTCAACTATTTCTATCTATTAGGCAAGCAAAACAAAAAAATATTGATGTTAGGTACAAAACGTCACGCGAGAGAGGTAGTGCAAGAAACTGCCAAAGAAGCAGGAATGATGTACGTCGTTTCTCGATGGTTGGGTGGTTTTTTGACCAACTGGGATCAGGTCGCTCAGTCAATAAAGAAGATGCAGCAGATGAGAGCCAAGTTTGAATCTGGTGAATATGCCAAAAAAACTAAGTTTGAACAGGCTCAGCTTAAAAAAGAACTGACTAGATTGGAAAGATTTTTTGAAGGTTTGGGTGACCAAATAACCCTGCCAGATGCTATTTTTGTGGTTGATGCGGCTAAAGAAAGAGTGGCAATCAAGGAAATTGATGGATCTGATATACCCGTGATCGCTTTAGCTGATAGCAATGCTAATCCTGATTTGGTGGCCTTAGCCATTCCAGCTAATGACGACTCGGTAGCCAGTATTTCTTTTGTGGTTAAAGAATTAGGGCGAGCTTATCAACTAGGCAAGCAGGAGAAGTAATATGATTAAAGTATCAGCTCAAGATATTAAACAGTTACGAGAGATCACTGGTGCAAGAGTGTTGGACTGCAAAAGAGCTCTTGAGGAAGCTAATGGAGATTTCAAGCGAGCCGAAGAGATTGTTGCCGAAAAAGGTCTGGCCAGAGCAGAAAAAAACCAAGATCGTGAAGCAACAGCTGGTTTAATTGCTCACTATGTGCATAATAACGGGAAAGTTGGAGCTTTGGTGGAGCTTCGATGTGAAACCGATTTTGTGGCTCATAATGCTGAGTTTCAAACTCTAGCCAAAGAGGTTGCCATGCAAGTGACGGCCATGAATCCAGAAAATGTTGAGGCTCTTTTGCAACAGGAGTTTATCAAAGATCCCAGCCTAACAATTGAAAAGATGATTAAGCTACTAAGTGGTAAGATCGGAGAAAAGATGGAGTTGGTACGAATGGTTCGTTTTGAGTTAGGGGAGCAGTAATAAAACTTGACTGTCCAAAATTGTTTGACTAGAGTTAAGAACTTTTGCTATCACTGATTTTGCTAACGCATAACTGGTTTGATTAGCACAGTTAATTCTTATCTATCTGTCACCTTGAATATCATGAAGGATTTCGCCTGCCGGTCTAAGCAAATCAAAGATCAATCTACATTTTGCCCAAAAAAAGGCCTTGTTTTTTTTGATCAGTTTCTTAAAACGATTGGTTATTTCGCTTCAATTTTGTTGATAATTTTCCTCTCGATTTGGTTATTGTTTCTGCCGTTGTTAAGCATCGATGATGATTTTAGTATTGTGTTCGATATAACTAATAAAGATTGCAATATCAATAAATATTTGTTTGCACATTATTCTCCCGATAAGCGCCAACTGCGATATTTTTGGTTACAACCCGATCATTTAGTGAGTACGCCCAACTTTCGGGAAAAGATAGTTGAACAATCAAAACTTAACGAGCTTTTAACTGAGAGTCAGATACCAAATGCTTTTATTGTAGGTCGATTGGTTCATCATTGGATTAAGCTGGAAATTGGAGGAGAGCAGTCTGTGAACTGCGAGTCGGCTGATAATTTTGTAAAGGATTTGGTGCCGACTGGTATTCAGATGAAGTTGGGACGAGCTTTCATAAAAGAAGCCAGCTTCTCCAAATCAAACATAGCTCTGTGGGCAACTCTAGCACAAGCCCAATGGATAGAAGATGATCCACCCAAGACACTTAATACTGTTGAGGTTCCAATCAAGACAGAGTGCTCGGTGGCGGTTATTAATGCCACCCCTGTGGTAGGATATGCTCAGCTGGTTACTCAAGTATTGGAAAACTCAGGAATGAGAGTAATTAAACTTGATTCTGAACAGAGCGAATCATCAATCAGTGAAATAATATTCAGTCCAGATAAAGATTGTGAAGTAACTGCGGGGCTTTTAGCGTCGCAACTATTTGCCGATCAAAACTCTGTCAAATTAAAATGTGATGCCAATCAGATATCTACCTATCGAGCAGATATCATCATTCGTTTGGCCAAACCTTCAATTGAGAACAACAACCTGGGCCAGTAATTAAACCTCCTCGTCTTCATCAACC
>DAOLOF010000048.1:0-4619 GCA_035416965.1 Candidatus Woesebacteria bacterium | reverse complement strand
AAAGATTCAAAAAATACAAGCTCATTTTATCTGCAGTTTAAACTGCGGCACCTGAGCTAAAATGACTTGATTCGCAAAACCGAGAAATATAGAAAAGGACAAAATTGAACTCCCCCCATATGAGAGAAGGGGGAGAGTCAAACCGGTGATTGGAAAGAGGCCAACATTCATCCCAATATTAATAACTATCTGAATTAAAAAATTACAAAACAAAATAAGCAACAAGGATTGATTGCCCAAATGATTACTGCGATATATACACACAAAAATTTGTATTAACAAAACAGCGTACACACTAAGAATTAATAAACAACCCACTAGGCCCCATTCTTCGGCCATTGAAGCAAAGATAAAATCAGTCTGTCTTTCGGGTAAAAATCTCAAGTGTGATTGAACACCAGAACCAAGACCCCTCCCCCAGATTTTGCCAGATCCAACTGCGATTAAAGCTTGGCGAGCATTATAGCTAGCCGCTGATTGCTCAACCGATTCAGCATCAAGGAAACTATGTACTCGATTTTTTTGATATGGTTTGAGTAAAAAAAACCACGTGATTAAACACATGCAAAGTGATCCAACAAATAAATAGTGTGTCTTTTTTTTGGAAAGAGGCTTGAGAATCAGCACCGAAAAAATACTAAGCAATATTACTACGCTGGTACTAAAATCTGGTTGAAAAAATACCAAACCCACCGGCAAAAAAGTGATGCCCAACAAACGAATATAGCTTAATACTGAATCAGTATTTAACAAAGAAGGCCGAGAAGAAAACAATAAAGCTAACGCCAAAGGAACAAATTGTGAAGGCTGTGTCTTAAAACCCATGAATAAGTCAATCCACCTAACAGTGGAACGAGTAGATCGACCCATGATTAAAAGAATAATCAAAAGAATCACTACTAGCCAATAGAAAAAAAATGCTAGGTGAGGATGAAGTGTTTGAGAGTGATAACTGAGAAAATAAAGAATAACGCCGCCGACTAAAAAATAGCAGAATTGTCTAATAGCCAAGTCTGGAGCAATACTTTTTAAGGTCACCACACTTACTCCAGCCAGTAAACAGTAAAGACACGGAATCAACCACTTCATAGATTTCACTATACAGCAATGATTGAGTAGGACATAACTTAATTTAGAAGCAAACTAGTTGTAGTTCCCCGAACTAAACGAGTATTTGTTTTCTGCTCAATCTGTGCTTGCCATGAAGCTGGCCAATCAGCCAATTCAGCCTTGACTATTTGATCAATTGGCAAGCGAGCCTTTTTGCGCTGATCCTGAAGCTGGCGAATAATCTCTCTAGCCTGAGCCTCTGCCTCAAGTTCTCTGGTAACGCTTAAATCATATGAAAGGTCTGGCTCTGTAAGCTGTTTATCCTGTCGCCAAATTATCTGTTTCACATTTAATTCCTCCTGAACTAAAGTAGTAAACAAAGAAAGATCTGTTTCGGACAATGCAGTAGTAATTGTCGCTGATAACAAAGGCCTCCTCAATTTAACTCCAAGTTCTAAACGAACTCTTCTGCCAACCTCCACAACCATCCTGACCACCATCATCTTTTTCTCTAACTCTTCATCGATCAGCGTTGTGTCCGTCTGAGGCCAATCAGTCAGATGAATTGAGCCTTTTTCCTCAACTAAATTATGAAAAACTAGCTCACTAAAAAATGGAGAAAATGGCGCAAATAACTGAGCCAAACGAACTAATGACCAGGCAAAGACTCGATGAGATTGAGATTGATTATTTTGTTTTAACCGCTCTCTGCTCAGACGTAAATACCAAGTAGATAACACATCAACCGCCCCAATTAATTCTCGAGAGGCCCTTACTACATCATATTCAATAAGATAGGTAGTAACTTTTTTTGTAAGACTATTTAGCCAACTCACTACCCAGCAATCCATCACATGGTCTATTTTTTCGGGCAACTTTGCCCATACAGTATCCTGAGAAATAAACATCTTGTAAAAGGAGAGCATATTCCACCAAACCAAAAATACTTTACGACGCAGATCGGCAACATCTTTTTCCATAAAGTTAATGTTCTCTGCCTTCATCACATTTGAGCTCATTAGATAAAGTCGCAGACTGTCTGCTCCATACTGATTAATTAAAAGCTGTGGATCAGGAAAGTTCTTTTTTGACTTGCTCATTTTTGCACCATCTTCAGCTAAGATCGTGCCTGTAGTTAATACATTTTCAAATGGATGCTGTCCAAAAATTCCCACAGACATAACATGCATGGTATAAAACCAAGCTCGAGTTTGTGCAATGTACTCACTCACAAATTGAGCTGGGTAATTGTGTTCAAAGAAATCCTGGTTCTCAAATGGATAGTGGACAGAAGCAAACGGCATCGAACCAGACTCAACCCAACAATCAAATACTTCTGGAATTCTTGATCCAACTACCTGGCGTTTATCGTCTACATAGACCTTTATTTCATCAATCGTTTCTCGATGGAGATCGTCAAGATTTTCAAGATTTGATTGGTCAACCGCCCATTCTTGTAATTCAGATCGTGAACCAATCACTCTCATTAATCGTTTGCCTTGCTGATCATAACCAATCCAGATCGGCATTGGAGTTCCCCAGTAACGAGATCGTGAAATATTCCAATCGGGGGCGTTTTCTAGACCGTTCAAAAACCTCCCATACTTGAGATGGTCAGGAAACCAATTGATCTGCTCATTGCTTGCTATTAGTTTTTGTTTAAAGGATTGCACATCAATAAACCAAGCTGGCACTGGAGCGTAATAAAGTCTAGTATTACAACGATAACAAACAGGAACTGAATGAGTATGCGGCTCCTCTTTATAAATTAAACCACGATTTGCCAAGTCCTGATTAATCAGAGGATTGGCTTGCAGAATATCCATTCCTGACCAAGGCCGAATTTCTTGTTTCAACCTTCCTTCATCATCCACATGAAGTACCATCTGGACATGATGGTCTTGCATCACTTGATAGTCTTCCTCTCCATAAGCAGCTAGCGTCACAATACCAGTTCCCTCTTCTGAAGTCACAAACTCGTCAGCTATCACCACTCCTGCTTTTTCATTAGACGAACGATTGGGGTAAAAATCAAAATGAAGTTCAAATTGTAGTTTTGCCACCTCTTCACCAGAAATTTTATCAACCACATCATAAGGAAGATCATCGAGCAAAACTGAAAGTCTATTTTCTGCTAAGTAATAATTTTCTTCGCCTTGTTTTATTTTTACATAATGAATCTTGGGATTTACGGCCAAAGCTGTAGTTACCAGCTTATTCCAAGGAGTAGTTGACCAAGCCAATAGATAAGTACGAGGCTGACCCTTGACCGCATATTTATAGTAGGTAGAGTTCTCAGTGATTGTTTCATAACTATTGTCCATTGCAATCTCAAAATTGGAGAGAGGAGTAGCACAGCGAGGACAGTAAAGAATTACTTTTTTTCCTTCATACACTAAGCCTTTTTGAAAAAGTTGCTGAAAACCCCACCAAACAGACTCCATATAGTTGGTGTCCATGGTTTTATAGTTATTGGCAAAATCAACCCAACGTCCCAATCGACCGATGATTTTTTCCCACTCATGATCAAGTCTTAAAACTTCATGTCGGCAGGCTTGATTGAAGTGCTTAATACCAAGTGTCTCAATGCTTTTTTTCCCTTCAGTTAACCCGAGCTGCTGTTCAATCATGTTCTCGATGGGCAATCCGTGACAATCCCAACCCCATCTTCGTGCAACTCGTTTGCCTTTCATCGTCCAAAATCTAGGAACTACATCTTTAATAGTAGATGCTAGCAGATGGCCGTAGTGTGGCATGCCCGTAGCAAATGGCGGTCCATCGTAAAACACATAGCTGTCTTGAGTAGGTCTTTGATTAACAGAACGTTCAAAAGTTTGATTTTCCCGCCAAAAAGCGACAATTTGTTCCTCCAATTCCGGCAAGTTAGGTGGTTGACGAAAGTTGCTGACTTTTGGCATAAAATTTTGGTGATTTGATAACAAAAAACCTCCCACATAGAACCAAAATAATGGTTCATCGAGAGGGCCTTTGATAAGACGGTACCACCTCTTTTATCTGTGAGAAAGATCACAGATGTCTTAATTGACGCTGTTTCGGGCGAACCCGATCTGTTCTACTTTTGCCTATATTTTCAGCAATTTCTTCAGATAACCGTGAAAATCTCACTTACCGATTTGTAAGCTCAAACGGTTGTGAGGTTATTCTATCACACCTCATTATTTGTTGCGCATGAAGGCTGGCTTCTCAAAATCAACTTCAAGAGACTGATCGTCATCTGTCTCTACCTGATTTGTTTGACTTGAAAAAAAAGATGAGGCAGAAATTCCAGAGGCAACATTCTGTTGATCATCAGAAACATTTGTTTCATGTTCATCACCTTGAGATCGTTGAGCTTTAGTAACCGGTTGAGTGAAACCAGTGGGGGCGCGGTCTATTTTATCTGCGTCAGCATCATCCGCAAATTGCTGATTTGAACGACGAGAATAGGCACCAAACATCTGTCTTCGCGAAGCTAATGGATTTAGATCTGATTGATCAAAACCAGTAGCGATAACACTGATCTTTATTCGATCACCCATCTCCTCATCATTAATACTTGCTCCAAAAAT
>DAOLOF010000047.1:0-4630 GCA_035416965.1 Candidatus Woesebacteria bacterium | reverse complement strand
ATGGCTGTCGTCAGCTCGTGTCGTGAGACGTCCACTTAAGTGTGGTAACGAGCGCAACCCTTATCGTCAGTTACAAGTGTCTGACGAGACTGCCCTTGCCAAGCAAGGGAGGAAGGAGAGGACGACGTCAAGTCAGCACGTCCCTTACGTTTGGGGCAACACACATCCTACAATGGGATCTACAACGGGTAGCAATGAGGTAACTCTGAGCCAATCCTAATAAAAGATCCCTCAGTTCAGATTGAGGGCTGAAACCCGCCCTCATGAAGTCGGAATCGGTAGTAATCGCAAATCATCAGGTTGCGGTGAATACGTTCTCGCTCCTTGCACACACTGCCCGTCAAGCCAGCAAAGGCAGCAGCACCCGAAGCGGGAGACCTCAACCCTTCTTTTGATGGGAGAGGCCCTTCTACGGTGAGGTTGGCGATGAGGACTAAGTCGTAACAAGGTATCCGTACTGGAAGGTGCGGATGGATCACCTCCTTTCTAAGGAGAATGGTTAGGGAAACACGACCCCTTCTCCAGTCAGCTGTAAAGTTGACAAAAACTTCAAATCCTGGAGCATTCAAACTGCATCTAGGTCGATTTTTACCACCGTGTTTGTTTACATTCATATGCGAGCGTTTCTGTTTCTTGAGTTGCTTTTTTCACCTTACATTCTTGTCTCGGTCATTACATCAATGTTTATCAATTGATATACTTTTGCAAATATTTGTATCAGTTTGAGATAATTGTGATGAATTAAGCTATCAAAATATATCGACAAGAGCTCTGTTAATCTATTTAAAGCTATCGTTCTATAAACAAAGATATCGATAGCCATCATTAATGAAGCAATTTTTCATTTTTGAGCATTATTATATTATGTATAATGATATTTATTGAGTAATAATCAATTTTGACCTATGAATCTTGATCGTTTCACCACCAGAGCAGCTGAGGCTATTCAAAGCGCACTTCAACTTGCCGAAGCCGCCAAACACACCACACTTCATCCTCTACATCTCCTCATGGCGTTAGTCACTCAATCTGATGGAGTAGTCACTTCATTGTTACAAAAACTTGAAAAAAACCCTCAATTAGTAGCTCAGAAAATTCAAGAAAAGCTCGATCAGTTACCCACTCTGGAAAACAATACCCAGCCATATATGTCGGGAGAGCTTCAGCGCTTATTAAATCAAGCCGAGTCTGAAGCCAGCAAATTAAGAGACGAATATATAAGTAGCGAACACATGCTCCTCGCGATCCTGGAGTTAAAGCTAGACCAAGGAGTCCTAGAAATAAACAAAAAACAAGTTTTACAAGCTTTAGAAGGAATTAGAAAAGGGCAAAAGGTTATAGACAGAGATCCTGAAAATAAATACCAAGCTTTGGAAAAGTATGCTCAAGATGTGACCTCGCTGGCTCAAAGAGGAAAGATTGACCCAGTTATCGGCCGAGAAGCCGAGATTAGACGAGTTATTCAAATTTTGTCTCGGAGAACCAAAAACAATCCTGTCCTAGTAGGAGAACCGGGAACAGGCAAAACAGCCATAGTCGAAGGTTTGGCAAAAAAGATTATAGATCAAGAGGTGCCTGATGTTCTCAAAAACAAACGCATTCTTAATCTTCAGATTGGAACCCTTCTGGCAGGAGCAAAGTACAGAGGTGAGTTTGAGGATAGGCTCAAAGCAGTTATTAGTGAAGTAGAAAAATCGGAGGGCGAGATCATTCTGTTTGTGGACGAACTTCACACAATTGTTGGCGCTGGAGCCGCCGAAGGCAGTGCCGATGCTGGCAACATGCTCAAACCAGCCCTCGCTAGAGGCACGCTCAGAATGATCGGTGCCACCACCATCAAGGAGTATCGAAAGTACATTGAGAAGGATGCCGCGCTGGAGCGACGTTTTCAACCCGTGCCTGTGGAGGAACCTTCTTTGGCAGAAACCATCTCCATTTTGAGAGGTATAAAAGACAAGTACGAAGCTCATCATGGAGTACGCATCCACGATCAGGCTCTGGTAGCCGCTGTCACCCTTTCAGATCGCTATATCAGTGATCGTTTTTTGCCAGATAAAGCCATTGATTTGATGGATGAGGCCGCTTCTGCTATTCGTATCGAGATTGATAGCAAACCGGAAGAAATTGATCGTCTGGAAAAACAAATCAGACAGTTGGAAATTGAAAAAGAGGCACTAAAAAAAGAAAAGGACCAAGCCAGCAAAGACAGACTTAAAGAAATTGATCGTCAACTTGCTCAGCTCAAGGAGCAGTTTCAACAGCTCAATTTACACTGGCAGAACGAAAAAGAGATTCTCAATGAGGTAAAACGCATCAACCAACAGTTGGATGAAAAAAAAGAGTTAGCTCAACAGGCTGAGCGAAATTATGATCTTCAAAAAGCCGCCGAGATCAATTATGGTGAGATCCCCCAACTAGAAAAAGAACTTCAGACAAAACAAGCTCAACTTGCCAACATTCAACAATCTCAAAAACTCCTCAAGGAAGAGGTCACTGAAGCTGACATCGCCAGAGTAATTGCTCGCTGGACTGGTATCCCAGTCGAAAAATTGCTTGAAACGGAAAAAGAGAAATTACTCAAATTAGAAGAAGTTCTGGCTAGTCGAGTAATCGGCCAAGACCCTGCCATTAAAGCGGTTGCTAACGCCATTCGTCGCAGTCGAGTAGGAATCGGTCAGCCCAATCGACCAATCGGTTCGTTTATCTTTCTTGGTCCTACAGGAGTGGGCAAAACTGAACTGGCCAAAACTTTGGCTTGGTTTCTATTTGATGATCAGGACAGACTGGTTCGCATCGACATGAGTGAATACATGGAAAAACACTCTGTTGCTCGTTTGATTGGCTCGCCTCCTGGATATGTGGGATACGAAGAAGGTGGCCAGCTCACTGAAGCAGTCCGACGCCACCCCTATAGCGTCATACTGCTCGATGAAATTGAAAAAGCCCATCCTGAGATTTTTAGTGTACTACTGCAGGTTTTAGATGATGGCAGATTAACCGACTCCAAAGGCAAAACTGTAGACTTCAAAAACTGCATTATCATCATGACATCTAACCTAGGTAGTGAACTTATCGCTCAGTATGTCAACGATAAAAATAAACAAGAAGAAGCAATCAATCAAGAAATCAAACATCACTTTAAACCTGAGTTTATCAACCGAGTAGACGATATCATTATCTTTCAACCACTTGGCATGAAACAGGTTAGACAAATTGTTGAACTGCAACTTCAAAAGATCAATCAACAACTTCAAAATGAGAGATTAAGCCTGCAGTTAACTGATCAAGCCTTTGATCATTTTGCCAGCGCTGGTTTTGATCCTGTTTTTGGCGCTCGTCCATTAAAAAGATTGATGGAAAAAGAAATTCTGAATGTCTTAGCAGTGATGATCGTCAAAGAAACTATTCAAGCAGATAAACCAGTTAAGGTTGATTGGAACGGCCATCAGGTGATCATTAAACAGTAACTTGCTCCAAGGAACGATAATTAACGACAAGAGTATTAATTGGCTGTCCGTTCAATGGCTTGAACTTGATAATCACGATTCAAATCATCATAGAGGGTTGCATATACTCCCTCAAGAAAATCCTCATCCTAAACAGATACTGTCTTGACACCATCCCAGCACGCATACTTATCACACCCACCTATAGGCAATTCTGCACCATTCGTCATCATGTCTGGAAGTGTGGTAGCAAAATACTCTTGTAATGGAATACAAAGTGATTCTTGCTCACAAACATATTCCAAACGACCATTTGAAAAGGACACAGTTGCAATCAGTTGCATTCCGTCGTTGCTGATCACTTGAATCGAGTCAATCACAAGTTGTGGTTGAGGCTCTCTCTTTTTTGTCATCAAAAACCCTAAAACAACCAGCATAATAATCACAACAACACCTCCTACAATTAACAAACTTGACCATTTACCACCTTTATCAATAAAAGGAATGTCAATGTTTGATTTTGTTTTAATAGAAAGATTTACCATAACTGGATGTAGTTTTTAGAATAGATTACCGTTTCATTGTATGATAAAATTCCTACGTCGTACAACTGCGAGCGGGGATTGTGTTCTTTTTTGCTCAGAAAAAAGATGGGTGACTAGCTCAGGTGGTTAGAGCGCTATCCTGATAAGATAGAGGTCTATGGTTCGAGTCCATAGTCACCCACAAACACATAACTGGATTTTTTTCGCCAATGGTTTCCCATTTTAACTCATTACAAACAGCTTAGAGTTGAAAATTAGCACTCGAAAGTGTAGAATGCTAATATCTATTGTTTGATTGCAAGAGATATTTGACTGGTGGTTTTTTGTGTCTAAATATATTTAAGTTATTCTTATGACAAATTCCAACTCATCTGATCAATCCAAAGACAAACAGGCAACAGAATCACGCAAAGTTACGCCTGATGAAAAAGTTAACACGAAGCTGACGCTTGAGTCTTTATTGGCAAAAGCCAAACTGAAAACCAGTTCAAGCAAAACAGATTCTCAAGACAAAAAAAAAGAAATCACACCGAGTGAAAAACCAACTGTTTTAACAGATCAAAACACAGTTCAAGAATCAACTTCAAAAGTTGAAGACACAGCCAGCAACAATAATCTATCTTTGCTTCGGCTACCCAG
>DAOLOF010000046.1:0-4655 GCA_035416965.1 Candidatus Woesebacteria bacterium | reverse complement strand
TTCAATCTTTACTTAGCTGGACTAACTTGCTCCAGCGTGAAAACTACATCAAAATCTAAGTTGTCACTTTGAATCTCGTTGCCATAAGCATCGTGATCAATGGCCCAGTTCATGGTAACTGTGGCACTGCCCCCCGGAGGAATAATCCTGTCTCCTGGAGTTGTGTTGGCGAGCCATTGAGACTCAAATGAACCACCATTGGCGTCAGCCAAGTTGGAGGTCACTATTGTGGCATCATTGAGTTTGACCACTGTTTGCAGATAGTTGCCCAACTCGCCCTCACCAGTTCCTGGATTGGCGCAAGTGGTGTCGGCCAAAGCCTCTGGCTCATTACAGCCATTTTCATAGTTGGCCAAACCTTGCAGGGCGAAAGTCAGTCTGCCAGGCAAAGAGCCAACGTTGTTGATCGTCCATGTCTTGCCGCCTTCAACGGTGCCATCAGCGCCAATGTTTTGCACCAAGAAGCTATCAAAGGCAGTGCCATTCTTGCCAGAGACATCAAGATCCATGGTACCAACAGTAAAATTGGCTGTGGTAGAGGTCTCGGTATCGCTAAAGAGAGCTTGAGTGCCAAAGTAGCCCCCGACTCCGACTGTAGCAATAATCAGAGCGCTGATTAATACTTGTTTGTGATTCATAAAGAAGTACCTTTCTATGGACAGAGAGCAGGCTGATAATTATTTGACTAATTATTAAATATGTTTACAGCTTTAGTATGCTATCCATATTAATTAGTTATACCTATTCATTAAATATATATCGAAACAGAATTGCAAGTAGGAGTATTCTTTATCCATGAATAAACAATCAAAAGTGATCAAATAATCTCAAATACTACTTTGTTCAAATGATCCTTGGTATAATTAGGAGATAGAGCGAGGGAATGAGAAAGTAATCAGTCTAATTCTAGCGAACAATTACTGAACAATGATAAGTCATGTCTAGAATAACCAAATATATTTTATTGTTTCTGCTTGGGTTATTGCTTGGTTTGTTTTATTTGGTGTCTTTTCAGCCTCAATTGATTGGTCTAGCCAAAAGACACTCATTAAACTCAGGTCTAATAGGTTCAACGGGAGAGATGGATGTGGAAATTTCCACTCCTACGCCCACGCCTTCGCCACCCACACTTACTCTTTTATTTGCTGGTGACTTAATGTTGGATAGGCATGTGCGATCACGGGCCAATGAAACGGGTTTTGATGCCTTGCTTGGAGAATCACTGAGACAACTCTTGCTCAAACAAGATTTGGTTATTGTTAATCTGGAGGGGCCGATTACCCAATCTCCATCAGTTAGTGTGGGGTCGGAGCCTGGTTCAACCAATAATTATATTTTCACTTTTGATCCTCATGTAACAGATTTTTTGTCAAAGTATCAAATGCGATTAGTTAGCTTGGGCAACAATCACATCACTAACTTTGGTATCGATGGAGTAATTTCGACACTAAATTATCTTTATCAAGCCAAAATTGAGCATTTTGGGTGGGTAGCCCAATCTCATGAGCTCAATGAGTATAACCAAGAGTATCTAGTGATTTCGCTCAATGACTTTAATCTGGGTTTTGTAAATTTTAATCAGTTTAGTTCACAGCCTTTTGAGTCTGCTTTAAATGCGGTTGTGTTAATGCGTGAGAAAACTGATTTTGTGATTGTATACACTCATTGGGGCGAAGAATATGTCCCAAATCCTAACCAAGTAATAAAAAATCAAGCTCATCAACTGATCGAGGCTGGGGCTGATCTAGTGATAGGTAGTCATCCTCACGTTATTCAACCGATGGAAGAGTATCAAGGTAAACGAGTCTATTATTCTTTGGGGAACTTTATCTTTGATCAATACTTTTCACCAGAGGTAAGTCTGGGACAACTGGTTGAGATGACGTTAACCAAATCATTGCCTTCAGATTCTCAGGCGGACAATCAAGTTGAAAATTATGATAGCGGATCCACTAACGATACACTCATTGAGCCAGTTTTTCGAGAGTTTTATGTCAAAATGGCAGCCAATCAGCCGATTGAGTTGGTTGTAAGCGGAGGAGAAATTACCTCTGTCTCATCCGAAGCGACCGCTTCAACTGTTTTTTCAAGCCAAATGGAAAACTAAACCTATTTTTCGCAAAAGAGAGAAATTGCTGTTTTATGGTTTTGGGGTTTTTGTTTATGACTGCGAGTTGTAATAACTTACCAAGCCGACCACACTACCAATCATGACAGCGCCATCGGCTGTTAACTGCAAAATTGGCAGCCACCACCAGCCGTTAGGAACATATTTGTAATTTTTCCAGATCGACCAAAGGAGATAAAAACTTAGCCAGAAAGCGAGTGGGAGCATTAATTGGGAAAGCGAGATATCGCGAATTAAACAGAGCCAAACAACAGCGCCAAGTACCAGTAAATAGCGGCTAAACAACAACTGCACTCTCGGCCTCACGATGCCTGCCTCCACGTCTCCTTGAGCAAAACGAAAAATCATCTTGGCAAAATCGGTAAGAGTAGAACGAGGAATCCAGCCCACCAATGCCTTTTTGGCAAAAGCAATTGGTATCTGTTGAGTTCTGGCTTTATAAAAAAAGGGAAAATCCTCGTTATACTCAAGATTTTCGTCAAACCCACCCAATTTTTTCCAAATCTTTTTGGTGACTAATACTGAGCGGGCGGCAGGCACAAAAGTCCGAGGATCTACTTGGTCTGGCATTGGCAAGGTATAGGCAACAACCGCCTGCTCGAAGGCAGTCTGAGGTAAGCCGTAAAAATATCCGCCAACTATTGAAGCTTGGGAACGAAGCTGGGTTTGATATAAATGTTCAAGCCAAGTGGGTTGGGGTATACAGCCTGCATCAGTAATCGCAATCAATTGTTGAGTAGCGATTTTGATAGCAAAGTTTCGAGCCTGTGCACGATTGGAATGGGGTAATTTTTTAACGATTAGGTGAGCTTGAAGCCAAGTGATTTGATTGGTCTCAAATTTGCTCTGAGGAGTCAGTAATTTTTTTATCTTTGAGATGGTTTTGTCGCTTGATCCTCCGTCAATGATGATCAGCTGAGCTGGCAACTGGGTCTGCTTAACAATTGCCTTTAGAAGTTGTTCAATGGTATGAGCCTCATTCAAAACGGTAACAATGATCGAAACGGGGACTGTATTCATCTTATTGGTTGGAGTCTATTATAAATTATAATCAAAGATGTGTTGCACCAACCTCATCGGGTACTCATGATTACGCCATATTTTTATCCTCATCGGGGTGGGGTGGAAACTCATGTTTGGCAAATCTGCAAACGACTACAAAAAAGAGGGTGGCGAGTACGAGTAATCACTCAAAAAGACAAGCTTTCTTTACCTGATCAAGAATCTATTGGCCAGCTTGAAATAAAACGGATTTGCTTTCCTCATCAAAAAATTGTTGGTTTGTTAGTAATTTGGTGGCGAGTGCTTACCTCTGCCTTGAGGTGGGCGCGTGAAAGCGAAGTGATTCACATTCATGATGTGTTGCTTTGGTGTTTGCCATTAAGACTGATTTTCCCTAGAAAAAAAATAATCTTAACAGTTCATGGTTGGGAGGGTCATTATCCTGTGCTTAAAAAAGAACGTTGGTTGAAACGCTTGAGTGTGGGGCTGGCCAGCTATTGTTTTGGAGTGGGACATTATTTAAAAAAATATTATCAAGTCCAATGCAATCGGTGGATATATGGAGGGGTGAGCCTGGCAACTGAAAGCGAGAATGGGTTGAGGCCCAATCGAACCAAGCGTGTCTGGAAAATGGCTTACTTGGGCAGACTGGCTAGAGATACTGGTTTGCCGATACTCCTAAAGAGTTTGTCTGAGCTGGGTGAGCGGGATCTGAAAAAAATCTCTCCCCAATTTATTGGAGATGGGGCTTTGCGCGATGATTGTGAAAAGTGGGGACAGGTGACAGGATGGCTAAATGATCAACAGGTAAACGAACGACTGAGACAAACAGAAGTGATTATTGCGAGTGGTTACCTGTCGGCTCTTGAAGCTTGGGCGGCTGGTTGTGAGGTGATTGCGGTGGCTGATAATCAGCTCAAACTTGATTATTGGCTTCTTTCTCCATTTGCTGGGTGGCTTCATATGGCATGTTCTCAGCAGGAACTAACTAATTTGCAGAAAATGATTGCGTCTGGTCAACTGGCCAAGCGTTGTCCTGTTTTTTCTCAATTACAAACATTCTCTTGGTCAAAATTGGTTGATGAGTATGAAAAAGGTTACTTGGTGTAGTTTTTGGATTAAGAGCTTTAAATAAATATAATAGAGTTGGACAGATCCAAACACTCCTGAACATCTCAAAAAAGAGCAGAGTTGCGGTCTTGACAGCTCGCTTTCAGTTTTGCTTGTTTTACTAAACCATCAATGATGGTGAAGTTAATGGTCCAATTTTTGGTAGCTAGCCTCAAACTTTGGCTGACGAGTTTATGTGTATCCATAGTGGCGATCGTTTTCTGGCACTGGACAGCCGTCTTTTTTGGTTTAATTTCCTCTGTATTGGCTGTCTCTCCCCCACCAGCTCTCCCCTCTTCATCAATAATTTTTGCGGATGAGTTTGAACTTGGATTAGGGCAGTGGCAACAGGCGAGAGGTTTGAGTAGTCATTGGTCTATTACCAATGATGGCCGGATTGAAGCTAGTCTTCCTG
>DAOLOF010000045.1:0-4732 GCA_035416965.1 Candidatus Woesebacteria bacterium | reverse complement strand
GAATTTTGACCAGATCATAGTTGCACCGAATGCTTTTAAACCATTTTTTTGATCTTCAAGTTGTTTTGGCGAAAAAACATCATTTTGTGCCTTTTAACCGCAATTTTTTGCGTCAGCAATTTTTAAGTTTTTTAAATGATGATCAGGTGGCGCTGATTAATGCCAGTTACAACAATCAACTATTAGCTTCAGCCTTTGTCATTTTTTATCAAAAAGAGGCAGTTTACCATTATGGAGTATCAAGTCCAGAGATTCAACGTTTGCCTGGGTCTTATGCGGCTCAGTGGGCAGCGATAGCCGAAGCCAAAAGAAGAGGTTGTTTGATATACAACTTTTGGGGTGTTTCTCCACTTGATAGACCTCATCATCGTTTTGCTGGTCCATCCTTATTTAAGAGGGGGTTTGGCGGGTATGAGGTACAACATTTGCCAGCCCATGACTTGCCCTGTTCAAGTAGTTATCCGTTTATTCGAGGTTTTGAATTAATTCGCAAAAAATTTCGGCACTTAGCATAAAAAAATCTAGTGGGTGAGGGTGAAAAGAAAAGAACTAAGACCTCTTGATGGTGAAACTAGGTAAGTAGTACAAAAAGATGGCTGGAGGATCCTCAAGTAAAAACTGCTGAAATTCTTGATAAATGACTTGTCGTTCTTTTTGTTCCAAAGTCTGCCTGCCTTTTTCCAGTAAGCTATCAATTCTGGTATTCTTGAATCGAGTAAAATTTGTTGGTTGATCAGAATGCCATAAAAAATACTGATCAGGATCAATCGGTATTTCTTGTCCCATCAATAGCAATTGATAATCTTGAGTATCAGGAAAATTGCTGATTTTGAGTTGAATTTCCATGGCGAGATTTGCACACAGAGGCTTCTCGTCTTCTTTGGCTTGTTCTTGGCATTTTGTGACTGCAAATCTTCCAAACTCTTCCCACTGCTGTTTGATTTGATCAGCTTCTGTATTGTAAAGAGGAGTGGTGCTCAGAGTTAACTTTAAGGGCGTTGTGGGCAAAGCCGCCATAATTCTCTCAACTGCTCTGTCCCAATCTTTGGCATAATCCTTACCCCCTTCAAGATAAGCCCACGAGAGAGGATTGATGGGGCCCAGGGCTCGATCAGCTCCCTGAGGTTTTTCAAGAGCATAGGCCAGAGCTTGTTTTAAGTTGCGAGTAAGGAGAGGCTGAGAGTGATTAAAAAAAACCGCCAAGTATTGATCTGGATTAATCTTCTTCTCCACAGTCACGCTGCCAGTGTTCCAATTGAGTACATCGGTGGGTTGGCGAATATCTTGAAGAGTATCAACCTCACCTTTTTTAAAACCTAACAGCGCTTCCTGTTCAGTAAGATAGAATCGATATATTAGTCTAGATTCTGGGCTGTCTAGAACCACTTCTTGAAGCCGATTTCCTCTCTGGCGATAGTTGGCCAAGCGATATGAACCAAGACCCACGACTGTTGGACGCTTAAAGAAGATTAAATAGCGATTCAAGGTTTGTTTGAGTACTGGCTCGGTTACGATAGCTGGGAAAGGAGCAAAAGCGGCTGGCAGTTTAAAAATCAGATCGTTGGGAGTGCTGATCATCTCCACGTCCTTTAGATTGTAATTTATGGTATCTGGAGTGAGGGGTTGGCCGTCATGCCAAAAAAGATCTTTTCTGATGGTAAACCGATAGGTTTTACCATCATTTTCGCTAATCCATCTTTCAGCCAAATATGGCTTAATTGATTGATCTTCAGGATCGATACGAGTCAGACCCATACTTAGATGATTTTTGATTTCCTTGGGGAGATTCTGCAGACTGTACTCGCCCACAATTCCAATGTATTGGCGATCTTTGAAAGTGATTTGCTTCATCAGAAAAGGCATCAAAACTGAAAAGAGAAGAATGGTGCCAACAACCGAAATCAAGACAGTGAGGCCATGCTTTTTCAGGTAAGCTGTAAAATACCAATAAAACTTCCGCATATTGTTGATGCTTAGAGCATTAAGCTAGCAATCGAGAGCAAGATAAACAAACATACTCCCACAATGGTAGTGATAAACACGACTTTTTCCACTCCTTTGCGGGTATGATATGTTTCGCCACCACCGGTCCAGTTGGTGCCTAAACCAGTTCCCTGAGCTTGAAGCAATATTAAAATAACCAACAGAATCGAGATAATAATCTGAGTGATGGCGTAAGCTTGATTCATAAAAATGTCAAAGTATGATGAGTAGTGTGCTTATTGTATCAAAGAGTTTGTTATGAATGGGTGGTGGCAGTATATCTATTTTCTCGAATGACACTAATTGACACCGATCCCGGAATTGTTAGTTTGTTCTCGATTTTTTCCTTAATCTTATTGGCTAACACCTCTACATCATCATCCTTAGATTTTTCTGGATTGAGAAGCACTCTGACTTCGCGACCCGCCTTAACCGCATAAGCTTCCTCAACTTCGCTATGACTGGTGGCAATCTGTTCAATGCTCTGCAAACGTTCAAAGTACTCATCGATATTTTCATAGCGGGCACCCGGTCTTGAACCTGATATAGCATCGGCGATATATACTGTCATCGATTCTGGAGAACTGAAGTCTTCATCTTCATGATGCTGAGCGATACAATCAATTACCTCTTTAGGCATGTTATATTTTCGAGCAAGCTTAACCCCAGCTTCAACGTGACTTTCATCAGGATTATCAGAAACCTTTCCAATATCATGTAACAAACAGCCAAGCTTAACAACATTGGCGTCCAGACCCAATTCATTGGCGATTTTTACGCCAATGCGAGTTTCTTCTAATGTATGCTTAATCATGTTCTGACCGTAAGAAAATCGATACTTAAATCTGCCTAGCGTTTTTACTAACTCTTGAGGAAGATTAAAGACACCCACTCTTTGACAGAGATCTTTACCAGCGTCAAACATGATCTGTTCCACATCTTCTTTTACTTTGTCTACAATTTGCTCGATTCGAGCGGGTTGAATACGACCGTCTTTTATGAGCTTTTCGAGAGACAAGCGAGCAATTTCTCGTCTAACAGGGTCGAAACAAGATAATCTAACTTCAGTTTCTGAGTAATCAAGATCAAGATCAACTCCAGTTTTTCTTTCGAAGGTATGAATGTTGCGGCCTGATTTACCAATAATTTTCCCTTTGACTTCCTCTGAGGGAATGTTAACTACCGAGACGGTGTACTCAGCTACGTAATCGGTAGCTCCATGTTTCATAGCATCGATTAAAATTTGTTGAGCTGTTTCTTTGGCTTCAAGCTGAGTTTCTTCCTTTTTTTGACGAATCAATTGAGCCATCTGCGAGGTGAGTTGTTTTTCCAAACCTTCCATCAGAGCTTTCTCGGCTTCTTGCTGAGTCATACCCGAGATCTCTTCCAATCGTTTAAGCATCTTTTGCTTAGTATCCTCAACCCTGGTTTTGAGTTCATTAAGATTGTCTTTATCCTGATCAAGATATTTTTCTTTTTGTTGAAGTTGATCAAGTCGTTGATCGAGTTTGTCGATCTTGCTGTCCAAAATTCTTTCTCTTTGAGCGAGCTCCTGTTCTTGTTTGCGAGCCTGTTGTTCGGCTTGAGCTTTAATCTGGAGAGCTGAGTCTTTAGCCTCGACTACAATTTCTCTAGCTTGAGCTTTGGCTTCTCTTAATAAAGCCTCTTTTTCTTTGGCTAACTCTTCTTTATTAATCTGAACAACCGATGCTTTGATGGTCGCTGAAGAAGAGCTCTGTTCTTTTCTTGGTGAGCCTAGAATAGGGCTGGGCGGAATAGGCTGTTGACTGACTGAGATTTTTTGCCTGATCGGCTGCTGTTTTGTAGCGTGATGAGTAACTTTTTTTGTCTGTTTATCTTTTGAAAATAGGCTCGATAAATTGTTAAAAAATGCCATAAATACTCCTTTTGCTTTTGGTTGTTGTCAACCGATAACGTGACATATAAATGCTTGCGACAAATCAACAAGCCAGCTTCGCCAAATTTCACTGGCAACACTGACCGCGGCGACCCAAACAAAGATGAAAAAATAACTTTATGAGAGAGCTAGATGCAAATAATCAAAAGCTGTTGAAGCCTTGGTTAGATCGAAACTCATATTGTAGGTTAATAATCAAGTTCTTAAATCGAAAGTTATTATGATTTGATGATACAAATCGTTTCATCTTTTTGGCGAATATCGCCGTTGTGGGATAAATTATACCAAAAAAAGAGGATGCGGTCAATGAAAACCGCTCTTGAGTTAAATCAAGAAAACACCTATTTATCAATCAAAAATGCTTAATGAGCTGTATTTTTTATCTTTGCCCAGATCTGTTTTTCAATCTTGTCAGCGAGAGCAGGTGTTTTTTCAAGTAATTCCTTACTGGCTTCTCGGCCCTGTGCTAATACCTCACCATCAAATTTATAAAAACTGCCAGAGCGCTCGATAACATCCATCTCCACCGCCACATCAATAATGTCGCCGCTTCTAGAAATACCTTTTTCATTCATGTCAAACTCTGCTTTTCTAAAAGGAGGTGCCACCTTATTTTTGGTAACTTTCACTCGGTGACGACTACCTACCACATTGTCTCCTTCCTTAATAGAACCAATACGTCGAATATCTAGTCTTTGTGAAGCATAAAACTTCAGGGCTTGACCTCCAGTGGTGGTTTCGGGACTGCCGAACATGATACCAATCTTCATTCTGATTTGGTTGGTGAAGATAACCAGCGTGCCGGATTTATTAATGGCGGCGGTGAGCTTG
>DAOLOF010000044.1:2627-4813 GCA_035416965.1 Candidatus Woesebacteria bacterium | reverse complement strand
CCGGCCCTCTAACCGAGTCGCCTGGCCGCAAGTTAAATCTTCTCATCTGGGACGATGAGATGTAAGCATCTGTTTCACCCTTGGCAAAACCCATACGCAACACCCCATGACCATTACGCGAAGTGTCAAGAACTCCCTCAATAAACTCGGTAGGTAACTCTGCATCTGGGAGCTCATTAAATGATGGCTCATCGTAATCTTGACCTGAATCATAACTCTCGGCAGTTTCTAAATCACCCATTAAAGAAGAACGAGAGATTACTCGTAAATCTCCTGGTCGAGATCTCCTGGACATTGGCGGTCTACCCCGACTTGTTCTGATCGCATTTTGGTTAGATCTGGCTGGTCGACGTGAGACTGACCCAGCTAAAGATCTGGATTGAGTGGCAGTTCTTGTTTTGGAAATATCTGCCACAACCTTGTTTTCTTCACTTTCTAGATTTGCCAGTTCGTCATAATCGGCCATTTTTGAATCATCAGTTAGAGCGTCGTCGACCAAATTGATCGGCTCAGAACTCGAGGATTTTGTTTCGCTATCAAGCGTTAATTTTTGGGATTGAGCATCTTCTTGAGAAGAAGTGCTTGAAACCGCCCCGACTAATTGAGCGGCTGAGGAGGATTTAATCGGCATACAAATGGATTAATAATAATTAATTGTTATCTGGTTGAGAAAATAATGACATGTGGCAGAATCCATACAGCAAAAGACAGACCGTTTATCAGAAAAAATGAAAAGTAACTATCAAATGGTGAACCAAAATTAGAAATTCCTTGAGGAACAAGCCTATTATCTCAAATATCAGGACTTGTGTCAAATAAACAACTCCTTTAATCACGGTTTTCGTCAGAGTTTAAATAAATGAAGCGTGATTATCTCTTATTTTTCCTCCAAGCACTGCATCTTCCCAATGTTGCTTGAAAAACGATTAATGGCGAGTATTTTGAAGAGAACGCCCCGCTTCCATGATGAATACTATTGGATAATGATCATTAAATCCTATATGTTTCTAGAATTAAGAAATATAAGTCCTTGCATGATAAGGGTTGTAAAATATGTCTCTTTTTGGCTTCTCAACTTTTCCTCTATTGAATTTGCAGAATGGGGTTAAATTATTAGATCTCCCTCCTCTAGCACTATGTGATCTTTAAATATCAAAATGTTTCGTAAATTATGCAAACTTATCAAATTATAAATTTTGCAATCAAAACAATCTTCGAAATTAAAAGATGTTGTGATCAAAAAAAGGCACCTGAGTGAAGTTCGGTCGCCTGCCCAACCACCGAACTTCACTCAAGTGCCTTCCACTCACCGTTCGCTAAGAGTAATTATACCCCAACTATAACTAAAATACTACTCTTCTGTCAACCTATAGTTAATTATTGGCGATAAAGTCAGTATCTCATAAAGATTTTTCTTTGTCATATTCTCGATTAATTTAACTTATTTATCCACATATTCTTATTTGTAAAATGGCTGGTGAATAAATTGTGCGCAAATAACCATATCATCAAACACCAAATTATCAATCAGAGAATATTCCAAACAAAAACCAAACAAGCTCAGTAATATAAAACAGATTGATCAATCTGATCGGCAAGCAAAAATATTTATTTGAGAGAAAGTGTCTTCAGCACCTGTTTAACCTGACGATGCGATTTAACCGAAAAGATCTGCTCAATACCTAGCCGAGAAACCTCCTTAATACGCCTTTCAATTGATGAGACCTGCCTCACCTCGCCCAATAAACCCACCTCTCCCATAAAGACAGCCTTGTTGGGCAAAGACTTGTTTTGCAAACTGCTGGCTATTGCTACCGCCAGAGCTAAGTCCGCCGCCGGCTCATGTATCTTAAACCCCCCGGCCGCACTCACAAAAATATCGCACTCGCCAAGCAGCAAACCGCAATGTTTCTGTAAGACCGCCGCCAACACCTGGATACGAGACAACTCTACTCCCCGTCCTACTCTGCGAGGCATTGCCAATTGAGAAGGATTAACCAGTGCTTGGACCTCAATCAATAACGGCCGAGTGCCTTCCATCACGCAGGCTACTGCGCTTCCTGCCACTCCTTGTTGTTGATTTTCCAAAAATAACTCGCTAGGATTGCTCACTTCTTGATAACCATATTCTACTGTCTTGAATACCCCAACTTCATCAGTGGCACCAAATCTGTTTTTCAAAGCTC
>DAOLOF010000044.1:0-2617 GCA_035416965.1 Candidatus Woesebacteria bacterium | reverse complement strand
AAAGCTCGAAGTAAGCGAAACTGCCCAGTACGTTCCCCTTCTAACTGCAATACAGAATCAACCATATGTTCCAGCACCTTGGGGCCAGCTATTACTCCATCTTTGGTGACATGTCCCACCAAGAAGCAAGCCACCGCTTGGGATTTACAAATACCTATCAAGCGTTCGGCACACTCGCGAAGTTGACCGATTGAACCGCTAGCTCCAGATAAATCCTGGGTGGATAGAGTTTGGATGCTGTCAACCACCACCAGTCGGGGTCGATACTGTTCGATAATTTGCACCAATTGATCTACGTCGCTTGTAGTGACAAATTGTAAGTTTTGATCAATTTGGCGATTTATTTGCTGAGTATCAGCCGGCTGATGAATTGTAGACAAAAATTGATCATTATTAATGATTCTATTGATTCTAATGTTGATCTGATCTGGACTTTCCTCACCACAAACATATAAAACCCGCTGGCTTTCTTGAGGTTGGTTGATTTTTCTTGCGCTGGAGCGTGTTGAAGTGCTCAGAGACAAAAGAGTTGACTGAGGCTCGCCAGCCAAAAGTAAGCTTACTTGGGTAAGCAATGTTGATTTACCTATACCAGGTTCTCCGCCCAGCAACATGACCGCTCCCGGCACAATTCCCCCACCCAAAACTCGATCCAGTTCTCCAATCAAACTGGAAAAACGCTGTTTTGAGCTTTTAAGAAGGTTTGTCTCTGGGCGAGTAACTACCAAGCTGGCTAACTGCTCTTTGTTGAGTTTTTGGCCAGTTTTTAAGTTTGAGTGAATAGGTGTCTCGATCTCTTCAACCAACGAGTTCCATGCGCCACATCCATTGCACCTACCTTGCCACTTTGGGTGACTGGCTCCACAAGCCTGACAGATAAAGCTTGATTTACTTTTTGCCATTATTGGTTGACTCAATCAATCTCATCTATTTTAGTAACAGTCAGCTGATCCTTGGTAAAATTACCTTCTACTTCAACTTTTTTTTCCAAAAAAGCGCTCAGCATTAACGAGGCACTTGATAAGGGCACTAACTCACCACTTTCAAGCTTCAAGTAGTAATGACCTTCGTTCATGCTAATGACTCCCCTCAAAGATAACAACTCATTGGTATCAGTAGACTGATACAGTAAAGGCAAACCAGTGGTTTGGAACTTAGCTTTTTCTGCCTGTTTTTGCATAACCCAGTAATAGCCATAAATTAAACCTATCATGACCAAAACCAACATAATCAGTCGTGTGAAAATCTTTTTCATAACACCATCATAAATGATAAAGCTGAAGTTATTCTATCATCAGCCCTGATGGGGCTCTACTTGGAGTTGTTGCAATTTTTGAGTAGTGGAGTAACGCTTGTCCCTTGGGCAAACCACTTCAACCCGACCGTGACAGCGAGAAAGTAGTTTTTCTTTTTCTTGCAGATGAGGAGAGTCTTGAGACACATAAAGCACTTCTGGCTTAATTAATTCCAGCAATTGCTGGTGATGAGCCGGCTGATCAAACTCTTGCGGAAGCACAAAGACTGCTTGTGCCAAGTTTAAACTAATTAAGCGAGTTATCCTTGAGGCGGCAGTCTCAATTGGTCTGCTCTCACCCTTAACTTGTTTTACTCTTGCGTCAGACTCCACCCCAATAATCAACTGTCCTTTTAGTCGAGTGATTGCCTCTTTCGCTTTGTTCAAAAATAACAGATGCCCTTGATGTAAAAGATCAAATACACCTGTAATTAAGCCCAACGGAATATTCTTTTGGTGAGCAGATTTAAGACTTAGTTGGAGATGGACGGGTAAGTAATGCCAGAAGAGATCCTGATAGAGTTGCTGCCATCGCTCAAGATAAAAATTACAACTTGATCTATCATGCATAAAAGCTTGATGATTAGTTAAGTTGTCTTGAGGAATTCGAGTTATTGAGGTTAAATGGGAAGTCGCTATCCAACCAAACAATCGATCTAGCCAGTTCAAGCCAATTGTGATCGGCCAATAAAACAAATCAGGCAACTGTATTTTGTTTTTCTTTTTATCTGATATAAAAGAATCTTGTCTTGGCTCATCTTTTAACTCCTCCCATTCTAAATATGAAGTCAGCCATTTATTTTCAGATAAAAACCTTGAACTTACATTCTCCTTATCAACCAGCCACTGGGTTTGCACTACCTCATAGGCAGTATAGAGAGAGCGCTTCTCGAGAGGCAACTCAAGATGTTGCTGATCCAGCCAAAGATTAAAACACCATTCGCTTGAAGATGATTGCTTTGTGGTGGAGACATGATCTCCGATTGCGTTACTCTGTACAATTTTTTTATCATCTCCAATTTTCTTTTTGCCCTTAAGAATTGCATAAAGCAATATAATTGCTCGAGTCAGCCACAAGCGATGAGGTTTAGTGATCACTACTAAATCAAGGTCGTCGTCGTCAAGCGCACCATCTACCGCACACGAACCGGTCACACCAATCGCCATGATCCAATCTAAATAAATAGCGAAGCGAAGCAGTGATTCAGCTTGCCTTCTAATTGAAGTAGTTTTATCAAACCGAGCATCTCTCCAAGAGCGCCATTTATCAATTGAGTCAAAATGGTTCTTTTGGGTTGTTGCTCCAAACAAACCATCTTGACA
>DAOLOF010000043.1:0-4874 GCA_035416965.1 Candidatus Woesebacteria bacterium | reverse complement strand
TAAACAAGAGCGGGATGTCGGTGGCGAAAACTGTCAATTGTCATCAAAAGTTATTATAATCGTTTTTGTTGTTGGCAAAGATGGCGGTTCAAAGAAACAAAAGCAGAAATTTTGTATAATTCTCGATTATCTCTGGGAAAAAAGTGTTCGAAAACACACAAAAGGAAAGAGATCAACAAAAGGTAAAACAGCAATTGTTCAATTTGGCAGTCTTAATTTCGGTTAATAATTCGGGATTTTGCGAGTTATAGGACTTGAAATAGAAAATAGACGAACTTGTGTGACTAGGGCAGTGTCGCGACTAAATGCAAAAATTGAAGGAGTGATAAGAGGGTAGGGACTTAATATATAACAAATATGTAACAGTCATTCAAAAGCAGGTTTTTTTGTATGAAGCAGAATCAAAAAATAGCGCAGAGAACGGATAATTTCAATGGACTGGCTTTGTTTAGCAGTCCAAAGTCTCAACTGCTAAAAATTTTAAGCAGTCATCTTTATCAGAAAAAAGGATTGATTTTGCTCTTTACTCCCAATGCAGAACAGATGGTGGTCAGTTTGGAAAATACGAACTTTAGGCGATACTTATCTCAAGCAGACCTACTGATTCCCGACGGTTTTAGCTTGGTTTTAGCTAGCCGATGTCGGTTTGCCAAACGTTGGCTTTCTCGAGTATTTAATCGCCGTGCCTCTCCTCAAATTCCTCCACCAATTCAAGAGAGAATAGCTGGAACCGATTTGGTGGAGGACTTACTGCCCCTATGTCAAGAACATCAGCTGCCAATCTTGATTCTAGGCGGACAAAACTATCATCAAGTGGTTTCTGAAGCCAAGATTGTCAATTTTCCATCAGGGAAATACTATCAGTTGCGGCCAGGATTATTCTGGACAGCTGGTTTTGCAAAAAAAGAGTTCCCCACAAATCTGGAGAAACGACAGCTTCTGGCTATTCTTACATCTTTGCGGCCGAGTGTAGTATTGGTTGCATTGGGAGCACCTTTCCAGGAGAGGTGGCTGATTGAGAATCGTCAAGAGCTAACACAAGCTGGAGTCAAGCTAGGAGTTGCCGTTGGCGGAGCCATGGATATGATCTTGGGAAAATTGCGTCGAGCGCCGAAATGGATGAGATCAATCGGTTTGGAGTGGCTTTATCGGCTCTATCAAGAACCATGGCGATGGAGAAGACAACTCAGGCTGATACGCTTCTGGCGAGTCATGATGAGTTCTTAAACATTCCCAACCAATAAACAAGTTGTTTTTAAAACATTTTTCCAAGAAGACATCATTCTCAAGCAGTCGAAAAGTTAAATAGTCAAATAGTCAAATAGATTAATTTTTCTATTTGAGTAGAATTGTCTGATTAGAATTGCGCTCAATCAATGAAATTAGCCAAGATCATTGGGATCAATGCCTAGCAACCAGAGCACCGATTCTTTCTTGTAGCGTCGATCGCCTCTGGAATTGATTCTAATAGCAGGCAACTTGCCACGTTTTCCCCAGCGTTTAATAGTGAGGGGAGAGACGCGCAGTAGATCTGCTACCTCGCGGACAGTTAAGAGATCGGGCAAGTTGCCCAAATCAAGTTTGGTGGCATCTCTGACGCGGCCTGTTTGTCGTTCGTCTAAATCGCTGGCAAGAGAGGGGTTGCTCATGGTGATTCCTTTCACGCAATACTCTTTTGGTTGAGTCAAATTTGTAATCTATCAAGCGAGCTGGGCAGTCACATAGACGACCAACCTGCAAAAATTAATTATTCAGAAACCTTGCAAACAATATCAAAGGTTTGCAATTACTATACTTAAACTAGCAGAATGAACTAAACTATGTCAATGAGCATTTTGATAGTGTTTGTTATATAAGTGGAAATGAATTGATATATCAATATATTTTAACTAGAGACTATAAAATAGGATCATTATCAGAGCCGAAACGAGATTGAATGATTATTCTTTTTTTGGTTTTATTTGGAAACAAAAAAACAATAACAATTTTTTTGTTATTTATTCACATTTTTGTCTTATAGTATGATTTTTAACATCCCATATTATTTTATCTGAAAGAGGTGTGAATAAGTTGCTATTGTTGTAGATTGATATTGGTGTAGGAAACTTGGCGATGAAGCTTTTTAGAAAATAATTATTGTGAAATATTTAGCTATAATCATCTTTGATTATTTATACTGACTATTGTCGATACTATGTCACTTTCCAGCACGCCTCTCTATTCTCATCAAATAGGAACTAAACAGTTCATTTTTCGTTTTCCCCAGCTTAAGGATCAGGAACAGATGGTAGAGTACTCAAACGAGTTCAACGCAGAGAGTGAGTTTACTCTCTATCCCGAGGAACGAATTGGACCTCTTGATGCTACTCAATATCTTTTGAGTATTATTGAAAAAACCAATCGCCATGACTCCGTTTATTTATTTGCAATTAATCAAACTGACGGAGGTGAACGATTGGCCGGCAGAATCAATATCAGTCTTGAGGCTGGTGTTCAACATCACGTGGGAGAGTTAGGTATTAGTGTGAGGCAAGAATATCGCGATCAAGGGCTAGGTAGACTTATGGTGGAGCTGACTATCAAGATGGCCAAAATCTGGCTGCCTAGTTTGGAGATTATCCAACTAACAACCTTTGGCACAAATGCCAGAGCGCTACATCTTTATCAAGAGTTGGGGTTTGTGGAGTTTGGCCGTTTGCCCAAAGGCATTAAGCGGCAAGGGCAATACCAGGATTTTGTGTACCTGCGTCGGGAGGCGTAATGGGGGGAGGCAGTAGAGAATCTGGACTTATCTGATCAGTTGGGTTGTTCAGGAATTCAACAATCTTATCTTTAGCTGATAGTAGATCATACTCAAATTTACACCCTCTCTCGATCAACTCTCTTCTGGGTTGATTGATCATGGTTTCCATGAGAAGGAGGTGGTAATAATCCTTGCTGTCAAGGCTCTTTGATTGTCGCGATTCTTTGAATAGATCAGTCAAATGTGGTGCCAACTTTCCTTCTAATTCAACAATTAACCCCTCTTGCTCCTCCGAAGGTAAATATTCAAATACTTGTAATAGTCTCTCAATTTCCATTATCTCGAAGTTAAAGAAAATCTGAGTAATTATATCTGATTTAAAAACTTCACTCATCAAACTTGTTTGTAATCCGAGATACTGCGTGTGGTCTGGATTGGCCGCTCTATAAAAAGAAGTAGCAGAATGAACGTAATCGTAAACAAATGGAAGAAGTAATTCAGGTTTAGATGTAAACAGTCGGATTAATCGCTGATCAAAATTTTCTGGGGAAGGAACCAAATACTTTGCCGGCAATGTTCTCAGCAGATGAAACCCAATTCCATACTCCATCTGTTTTGTATCCAAACTGTCAAAAGCTTCAAACATCCGCGTTTGTATATATTCAGCTAATAACATTTTGTCATGAGCAGAAAGTTGTTCAGGACTTATTTGATCAATTACTTGAGTCACGAAATTGGTCTCTTGAATTCTAGCAAATCCTTCCATGAGAAGTGATCGAATAATTCTTTTTACAACTTGGTTTGACATTTGAAAAAATCGCAAGGTTTTTTCAGTATCAGTTTGATACCCGTTTACAATAATCTGAATGGCGTGGGTAATTTCGTGGATGGCAAGTTGTAACCCCAGGACAGGACTTTCCAACTTATTTGACGTTTTTACTGCAAGAGTATATTGTCTCTAAGGAAGATTAATAATTGCGAAGGGCGGTAGGTAATATAATGGGTTTTCAAAATGTTCAAGAATGCCTCCAAAACCTCCTGTTTGTTCAGAGCTGACGGCTAAAAATGGAATCAATAGACTCCGATTATCTGGTAATACAATACGAAGTGTTGTTATTGTAGTGGTGTTTGGGTTTATTTTGCTTGTACCCTTAGTAAAAGAATCCGATGGAGGATGAAGGGAGTCTGGATCAGATAGTATTTCTGCTATTGTTTTTGTTTCAATACTGATTTGATAGCCTGCTGCCTCAATTAATTCAAACTGAGATTGTAAGTAAGTTTCAAGGCTAATTCTTTGCTTTGATTGAGGGTCAATCACGAGATCAGGAGATGCCAAAAATGTTGAGAGTGCTGCTTGAGGGCCAATATCGCCAGCATTAATATTTACAACCGATGATCCTTCAAAGTAGTATGATGAAAGCAACTGAATGAATCCAAGAAATATCCCATCTTCAGTATTTTCAAAGGCTATTCCACGATCAGCAAGGAGGTGAGCTACTTGTTTTTGTAGTGATTCAAACTGGCCTACCTTCTCAATAGTCCTGAATTTTTTTGAAGAGTAGCAATAGGAGCTTGAGCCTTTTGTGCTGATTTGAGTTCCTTTTCAAATCTTCTCAGAAGCCTCCTAGAGGATCTTAGATCTCGGTTTACAGGATGTAATAACCTCTTGGATTGTTTGTCTTACTTTGCTTTTTTCTAGGTTCTGGATAAAGAGCTTGTTCTTGAGCCATATTTTTATTATTTTGACACACTTCTGAATGGTATAAAAATGCATTGTTAAGATCATTATTTAAAATTTATTGTAATTCTACTTTTTAGTATCTTCTAGACAGATAATTACAACAAGCAAAAATGTATAGGGTTTATTTAAATGATCAAGATTTATATTAATTCAGCAGTGTTACAATTATTAATGAAAGAAGATTGAGGTTGATGTCATAAAAAAATTTCTTAGAATTGAGTTAAAAATCTCTGGATAATATTAAGCAATTTCAAAACCAAAAAAATGGAAAAAGGTCCTATCAAGCTATTTGATGTTTCATTAGATGATGAGAAGCCGCATCCTGTTTGCTTCGCTCAAGTCAGTAATTATTTTGATACAGATGATCCAGGTGCAGAATTGCCAAAAGGA
>DAOLOF010000042.1:0-4910 GCA_035416965.1 Candidatus Woesebacteria bacterium | reverse complement strand
GCTCGTTTTGTTAAACCAATCAATGTCATCGAGTTGCTTTTTTCTCTTGAGAAATTTCCCTATCTCTCTTCTTCATCTGTGCCGACAAATCACAAATCTATCGAGGCATCTAAAAATGAGATCGCTTCTCAGTCAACAGACAATAATGCAGAGCCAACTATGAGTGTGAACACCCAAATAGATACTACCCAAATATTTTTTTGGGCACATAGCAACGGTGGCCAAATAGTATTGAGTGTTCTTGAAGCTTTGAGCAAACCAATTCCAAGCTCATTATGGGCGCCCGTGAGTGCCCCCTTTCCTTACTCCATCCTTTTCTTTACCAGAACTGATGTCGATGAAGGAAAGGAAGCGCGTGCTTGGCTTGCCATGTTTGAACGTGAGTACGACGTACTTGACTTTAGTGCCACTCAACACCTAAATCGATTGACTGCTCCCATTCAAATCCATCATGGTACCCAAGACCAAGATGCTTTGTGGGTGTGGTCGCAGTCATTATGCGAAATGATTGAATTAGAAAATAAAACTCGTCACGAAGAACAGTCCGATCTCAATCCTATCTTTTATACTTTATTTTTGTACCCTGGTGCAGACCACAATCTTCAGCCCAACTCTCATTGGTCTCAAGCAATTCAACGAGATCTAGATTTTTATCAAAGCTTTCGTCAACTATCTAGTAAAACTCCACTTTCACTCCTATGACAAAAAATGTCCGCGCTCTATCCAGAATCAAATTACAGCCAAAGTCTAAATTGAAAGCTAAGGCTGATTCCCCAGTAATAGCAAATAGTCGTCAAACAAGAGCAGTTTCTCGTCGACGGCCATTGGTCAAAAAATCGCAAAATCAAACTTCCAGCAAGCTGGCAAGACTTTTCAATCGATATCTCAGTCATTGGCCGGGTTTGTTTCTTTCGCTGGTTGTCGCCAGCGGCTTGTGGATATTTGTGAACAATGTACATCCGAGTCAGGTTCAACATACAATTCTCGCTAATTCGTACTTGCCATTTATTATTTTGTTTTTTTTGTTTTGGCTGTTTTTTATCAGTTTTCTCCTTCTCAACTCTCATTATGGTCTAATTATCTCGATTTGGCTTACCAGTTGGCTGTTTCTTCGATTGCATCAAGTAACCAATGAATACGTCCTGATTGGCTTTCTGGCTGGAATTCTGGGGTTTGTCGAGTTATGCTCAATAGGTGTTAGATACTTTGCAAAAAACCAACATCAGTCATCCACTATCGCAACTCGAGTTTCTATTACTGGAAAAGATCAAGTATAATCAAGCTTTGGCTATAATATAGCATCTTGTTGTGGTTTGCTAATTATTCTTCTCGTGAAAAACTCTTTTTACATCACGACCACCCTTCCATATGTTAACGCCAGTCCTCACATTGGCTTCGGATTAGAGATCGTTGAGGCTGACGTAATTGCCCGTTATCAGCGCCTCCAAAAAAAGCAGGTAATTTTTAATACTGGCACCGATGAACACGGTCAAAAAATCTATCAGCAAGCCCTAGCTTCAAATCTGGAACCACAACAGTACTGCGATCAATTCTCTGCACTATTTTCGCAATTAAAAGATCAGCTTAATCTTTCATATGATTACTTCATTCGAACCACCGATCCCAGACACCAAGAAGCGGCTCAACACTTTTGGAACTTAGCTCAGACAAATGGAGATATCTATAAAGCCCGATATCAAACCAAATACTGCGTGGGCTGTGAAATGGAAAAAACAGAAAGCGAGTTAACAGATGGCCGCTGTCCGATTCACCCACATTTAGAACTGGAAATGAGAGATGAAGAAAACTACTTTTTCCGTTTTAGTCGATATCAAAAACCATTACTCTCTTTTTATGACCAGCATCCAGACTTTGTCGAGCCTGAGTCCAAAATGAAGGAAGCGGTTGCCTTTGTTAAACAAGGTTTACATGATTTTAGTATCTCCAGAGTAAAATCCAAAATGCCGTGGGGCATTTCCGTACCAAACGATCCCGATCAAGTAATGTATGTTTGGTTTGATGCTCTGGTCAACTACATTTCTACTCTGGGATGGCCTAGTGATCAGTCTTCATTTGAACAATATTGGCCAGGAGTTCAGGTGGCTGGCAAGGATAACTTAAGACAACAAGCAATTATGTGGCAGGCCATGCTTATGTCGGTCAAACTACCCCTATCTGCTAAGATTTTGATCAATGGCTTTATTAGTATCAATGGCGAGAAAATGAGCAAGTCTAAGGAGAATGTCATCTCTCCCCAACAAATGGTTGATCGATATCAAAGTGATGCCACTCGTTATCTTCTTATCTCCCTTGGTAGTTTTGGTCAAGATATGGATGTAAACTGGGAAAAGTTTGATTCTAAATACACTAGCGATCTAGCTAATGGCATCGGCAATTTATCTTCTCGAATTGCCAAGATGTCCAGTCAAATTAACTTAGTTTTCTCTACGCTAGAGATTGCTGAATTGAATGAATATCAGCAGATGATGGAAAAGTTTCAATTAACTCAAGCACTTGCTTTCATTTTGTCTGAAATCAAAAAGTGTGATCTGTTTTTAAGTCAAACCCAACCGTGGCTGCAACCAATTAAAAAAAAAGAGTCACTATTAACTGAAGCGATCATCCGTTTAAGACAAATAGCTCAAGCTTTGGCCCCATTTATGCCAAATTTATCAGCACAATTATTAACTCATTTTTCCAATCAAATTAAACCAATTTCGCCACTTTTTCCAAGATTGGAAAGCCAGAAATAGACCTCATTATTTTTGAACCATTGATTTTTTTAAGCAACCATTTTTTTATGACGCCTTTGTTTGATACTCACTGTCACTATAATTTGGAACCTTTTTTTTCTGGTAAACCGTCTCCTTTTTTTGCAAAAGAAAATGAGGATGAACACTTTTGTCAATGGCAAGACCATCATCGTAGAGCCCAGCAACAGCAAGTTCTGCAAGCAGTTGTAGTTGGAGTTGATCTTGATTCATCTCGATTAGCTGTCTCTATCTCAGAACAGGAGCCACAACTTTACGCCAGCATTGGTATCTGTCCCACCGACCTCAATCAATTAGACACTAAAAATCTTGATCACATGCTTGAAGAGTTGAAAACTCTATCAGTTGCTCCTAAGATAGTCGCTGTTGGTGAAGTTGGTTTGGATTGGACCACTGATACTAGTATTAAAGAAAAACAGATCCAAGAACAACTATTTGTGCAACAGATAGTGTTAGCCAATCAGCTCAACAAACCTTTGGTCATTCATGCACGCGATCCTCAGAATGAAGCCTACCAAAAAATTCTTGATCTCTTGGAAAAAGAATATTTGTTTCAAAAACCCTTCGTCCTTCACTGCGTTTCGGGTCCAACTAATTACATTAAAAAAGCAATCAAAATGGGTGGATATCTTTCTTTTGCAGGCAATATAACTTATCCCAACGCCAACCATCTTCGTGAACTATTTTCCCTCACGCCCCCCGATCGAGTGATGATTGAAACTGATGCTCCTTTTTTACCACCGCAAGAAAAAAGGGGTATGGTAAACCTGCCACGATATTTGAGACTAACCGCCGATTTCTTAGCCACTCAGCTTGGTGTAAACTTAAATCAGATATATCAAAATAGTTGCCGCTGCTTTGGTCTTAACTCACAATTAGACAAGATCATTAAGATAAACTGAAAAAAATCAAATGATAAAAAAATACTTTGTTCAACACCCAATCAGAACGCAAAGAATTTTGGAGATTTTACCGGGGTTTGTGTCTTGGTCTCTTATTTTGTTTCCAGTATGGGGATCATTTGTTGTCCCCAACTTAGTGGCTTACTATGTAATTATTTTTGTCGTTTATTGGCTCTATCGATCTCTTTTGCTGTCTGGATTAGCAGTAGCGGCCCATTTTAAGATAAAAGCCTCAACCAGTTTTACTTGGATCAAAGATCTGCAAGAAAGATTCCCCGAAAAATGGGACTCAATTCAACACATAATTGTCATTCCCACATACAAGGAACCTTTACATATTCTTGAGCGCACCCTAGCCGCTCTCAGTCAACAGTCGTTTCCAGCAAAAAATCTCCACGTGATGCTCTCGTTTGAAGAGAGAGAAGGTGAAGAAGGTCAAAAAAAAGCTGCTCGTTTGCTTCGGGAGTACTCAGATCATTTTGGCCATCTCTGGACCACTTTTCATCCTGATATTGAGGGAGAAGTAAAGGGTAAATCATCCAACACTGCTTGGGGAGCCAAGATAGCCAAAAAAAAACTAGTTGATGGTGAAGGATTTGATATCGATTTGATTACTATCACCAGCGAGGATGCAGACGCGAAATTCCATCCTCATTACTTCGCCTATCTCACCTATGAGTTTCTTTCCGATTCATCACCTTATAACAGAGTTTGGCAGGGAGCCATCATGTTTTACAACAACATCTGGGAAGTACCAGCTCCAATTCGCGTTCTCTCTTCATCTTTCTCTGTTATGCAAATGTACATCTTGATGAGAAAGGATCGATTGATCAACTTTTCCACATACTCCACCAGTCTGAAACATGCCGATTCAATAGACTATTGGGACACTAATGTTATTCCAGAAGATTATCGCTTTTTCTTTAAATCTTATTTTTTGAAGAAAGGTCAATTTGAGGTTCATCCCATTTTCTTACCTATCTACTGTGATGCCGCTCAGGCCAAGGGCTTGATCAGCACCTTCTCAAATCAGTACGAGCAATTAAAAAGATGGGCATGGGGAGTCAGTGATGATGCTTACATTATCCGCCAATACATTCTCTCAGATGCTCCATTTTGGGATAAAACTATTCGGGTTCTCAAAGTGATCGAGGATCACTTTCTTTGGCCAGTCAACTGGTTTGCGATTACCATCTCTGCAAGTTTGCCACCCCTCCTAAACCAGGATTTTAATCGT
>DAOLOF010000041.1:0-4974 GCA_035416965.1 Candidatus Woesebacteria bacterium | reverse complement strand
TGACCGAGACTGTAGAGTGTATCAAACTGGCTAACAGTGCCAAGATGACCGCAGTTGTCTCTCACCGTTCGGGAGAGACCGAAGATGCTTATATTGCTGATTTTGTCGTCGGTGCTGGCACTGGTCAAATTAAGAGTGGTTCGGCTTGCCGAAGTGAAAGAATTGCCAAATACAACCAGTTGATGAGAATTGAGCGAGAACTGGGAAGCAGGGCAATCTTTCCTAAAATGCCTTTTGCTATTTAGAGAATTTAGAGAATAATTATCATCTGCAAGAAAATTTCCAAGCCAGTAGCCTTAGTTACTACTGGCTTGGAGTAGTGTTATCAATTAAGCACAAAGAAAATGACAGCTAAACACAAAGTCATGACAATCATCCTTGATGGTTGGGGTATCAACAAGTCTTATCCAGGTAATGCTATTGCTCTAGCCAAAAAGCCATTTTTTGATGAGTTGTGGCAAAAATATGCGCATGCTCAAGTTGAATGTTCTGGCTTGGCCGTCGGTCTGCCCGAAGGACAAATGGGTACTTCCGAAGTCAATCACATGACTATTGGTGCAGGGCGAGTCATTTTCCAAGATTTAGTGAGAATTAACCAAGCAATTAAAGATGGCTCCTTTAACCAAAATCCAGAATTGCTGGCAGCAATTGAGCATGTTAAAAAACACCAATCCAAATTGCATATTAAAGGTCTTTTTAGCCCTGGAGGAGTTCATTCACACAGCGATCATTTTGTAGCCATGGCGCGTTTGGCCAAAGCACAAGGTTTGGCTTCACAAACATATTATCATCTGATTAGTGACGGAAGAGACACCAAACCACAAAGTGGTCTTGAATACATTTCTGAGTTTGAGAAGCTGATAACATCCGAAAAACTAGGTCAAGTAGCCAGTCTTGCTGGTCGCTACTGGGCTATGGATCGCGATCATAACTGGGATCGCACTGACAAATATTTTGAAGCAGTTACTCAAGGTAAAAGTAACGGACAGTTTAGTTCCGCTTCTGAAGCAATTCAGCATAGTTATGAACAAAAGATTACTGATGAGTTTATTGAGCCAGTATTAATCCAAGATAGCAACCATCAGGATGTCTTGATTGAAGAAAATGACGCTGTCATCTTTTTAAACTTCCGAAACGATCGTCCTCGCCAGATAGTGGAGCGCTTTATTGAGAAGGGTCCAGCCAATCTCTATTATGTTACTATCACTCAATATAGCCCTCATTATCCAGTAAAAGTGGCTTTTTCACCCATTAGTACCGATCACACTTTGGGAGAAATCATCGCCGATGCTGGACTCAAACAACTGCGCATAACTGAGACAGAAAAGTTTGCTCATCTCACTTTTTTCATGAACTGTAAAAGAGAAGAACCTTTTACAAATGAAGATCGAGTGATGTTTGACAGCTACTCTGACATCAAGCAACATGACGAAAAACCACAAATGCGAACGCCTGACATTGCCAATAAATTAGTAGAAGTTTTGCCCACACAGACATATCAAGCCATTTTTGTAAATATGTGCAATGCAGATATGGTGGGTCATACCGGCAATATTGAAGCAACTATCAAAGGTATTGAAGCCATCGATCAAGCCCTATCCAAGGTGACGCCAGTGGCTTTGGCAAATGGTTATAGTGTGATCATCACTGCTGATCATGGCAATGCCGAGCAGATGCTTGATGAGGTGCAAGGAGACAAACTCACTGCTCACACCACCTATCCAGTGCCATTAATTTTAGTTTCTTCAGACAATTATTCATTTGAGAAAGAAACTGCTCAAATGGCCGACATCGCTCCTACTATTCTCAATCTTTTGGGAATATCTCAGCCAAAAGAGATGACTGGTATTAGTTTGGTAAAATAGCCCTACAACACCTTGTTGATTTGCTTCAAAAAGTATGTCACGGCTAATTCATTTTATTATTAGTTTGACTAAACAAAAGATTGCCAAATTGGATCTGGAAGAATGATTTTGAGTTGCTAGAATGATATAAGTCATTGTGATGAAAGTAACAAATTAAACAATAAATTTGAAATTTTATGTCACAGAAAGAAGAAATAGAACTATTGCCATCCAGCAATTCCGGCAAACCCGACCTTCAACTACCAGACCCTTCTGGAAAAGAAATAAGGGAATCACAAGAACCAGACATTCGGCAATTGCTCAATCAATTATCCAGAGAAGCAAGACCCGCCGCAGTACATCAACTTATTCTGGTGTTTCTAACCAATGCTTTTTCTGGATCTGGCAAATTTTTAGATACAACAATGACGCCTGACAGAAAATTTTCTGCTCAAATTCAACTCGACCTAGTCAATCAAATTATCAATATCTCAGATATTTCCCAAGCTGAAAATTCTGATCAATATAGTAAGTATTTAGCCCCAGGACTGCAAAAAGCAGTTCATAGATTCTTGTTTTTAAGAAATTTAGAACAAATATTTGCCGCAAGTGCTCAGCAAGCACCAGAACCCCAAAGTCGATCTGATCCTCGACCCATGAGTCATTTGCAATCAATAATAGATTGTCTTTTATCTTTAAAAAATCTCGCCGGTGATGAGACTTATAAAACATGGCGAATTAGCGATGATCCCCAAATTGCTGTGGGCCATACTATTGTCATAATTACTCAATTTATGAACAGCATCAATAGTGGCAATCCGGATTATCGTTTGGTCACACAAATCACTAGAAATCTTGGTTTAAGAGAAGCTGTTGTCGCTGTTGGTAAAAGACAAATTGACGCGTTGCAAAGATTTCGGACAGAAGGAAGGACATTATCAAAAGAGCAAGCAAGAGAATGGTTGTTTAGACTACAAGATGTTGCTCCTTGGTTAACACCTTATCTTCAAGGAGAACTAACAAAGAAGAGATATGATGAATTAATGCGTCTTGCCAGATTATTTTTTACAAATGAACAACAACAATATGTTAACCTGCTTCCAAGAATGCTGAATGATGCTGGGTTGCTTGGTTTTGATCCTTCTGCTAAACAAAAACCCTCCCGAAAAGAACCAAGCAAATGGTTTGGTTAGGCTAGAGAAGTATTTAAGCCGTCATTCCTAAAGGAGGTCCAAAGAGCAGACAACATAGAAGAACTCATTCATCTAATCAACAACCCTAAATTTAGAGAGATTCTGAATAAAGAAAATAGAGATCTAAAAGTTGTGACCGCAGCAATAAAATTAATGAGAGATTATTTTGTGCAGGACAGACGCGACATTCCAATTCGCTCGCAATCAGTCCCAAGGAACTCCCTTCAAGTAGCTCATCTGCGACAACTGGGCATCACTGATAAATATGGTATTGCTACCAGGGTATTGCAGTTATTAAAAGAAGGGAGATATTATTAATTGCCTGATCCGGACTTTATTATAAAATTTCTTCTTCATTGGGCTCATTTATTTGTTAAGATTCAATCAACACTTTAATCAATCGCTCTAGCCCTAGTCCAACTCCTGCAAAATGTTGTGGAGATTGATGTAGAAGAGTTAGCGCTGCCAAAAAATCTTTATCAATGGGATGACTGGGTAGATTTTGCTTATCACGTCTTGCCTGTTCTTGATCAAACGCCTTCTTGACCAAAGAAGGATCGGTTTGCTCATTGTTGCCGTTGGCCAACTCCTCTCCTCCTAAATAAAATTCAAAACGTTCAGCCAAATGAGGCTCGCTTTGTTTAACACTACAGAGTGGCGAAAGTTGAGATGGCAGTTCCTCAATGAATACTGGTTCGTCTCCCAAAAGTGGTTCAATTTTATCTGCCACAATTTGATTGAACAGCTCCTCCCAACTTGCCTGAGTGGTTTGATACCCAAGCTGGTGAGCAAGTTGTTTCATACTTGATAAAGAAAGCACCATTTTGAGAGGCACGCCTGTCACTTTGTCAAATAAACTAGGTAAAGACAATCTCTTCCATGGAGGCAAAGGCAAATGCAATAAAGTGTTGTGCTTTGATATGGACTGGAAAATAGGCAAAGTGCTCAATTTCGCTTCGATGATCACAATTAATTCCTCTAAATCTTGAATTATATGATTGTAGTCAGCGTCAGTCCGATACCACTCAAGCATGATAAATTCTGGATGATGGTTTTCATCACTGGGATCTTGATCACGAAAACTTGATGAAATCGAAAATACCTGCTTTTCTCCTCGAGCCAGGGCTTTTTTTAGTGCCGCCTCAGGAGATGTTGGTAAATAGTATTGCTTTTTTTTGGATCCAAAGTGCCAATTGGCCGAAAATGCAAAAAGATTCAACTCAAGAGGTAAAGCCTCATTGAGAATGGGTACTCTCACCTCATGAAACTGTTTCTCGAAAAAAAACTGGCGGACAGTTTGTATTACTGTCTCCAGCAGGTAAGGACTCAAATCTTTAAGCAACATAGCCAGCCTCCCTCAAACCACAGACAAATTGCGGCTCAGCACAACCTTCACAAGATTTCGCAAATTCCGACGGATTAGCTAAGTTCTCTTGATAACGTGCTACCAACTCTTCTATTGAATCACTCATCCTGCCCAGTGGCTTGATCCCTTCACAGCAACCATAAACCAAACCATTGCTCATTAGTGAGAGTTGGTGACACCCCAATCGCCGTGGCGGAAAAACATTTTTTCTCTTGATTAACTGGCGATATTGAAGAGAACTAATAAAACCAAAAGGATCAGTTGAGCCAACTCTATTGGACATTGGATGTTGCTGTAAATAGCTCAATGGCTTTCGCGGATGATAAGTGATGACTGGCATTTGCCCCAAATGTTTCGCCAACCATTCTTCAAGTTTATCAAGATGAGAATAATTGTGAGTGCTTACCACACAAAAAAACTCAAGATGAAAACCAAGCCGAGCGGCATGTTCAACAAATCGCCATGTTCTGGCAAAACTGCCACGCCCTCGATTAAGATCATGATCTGACTCCAGCCCATCTAAAGAGACAATTAGGTTAACTCCATCAGAGTGCTCCAGTTGATCCAAATG
>DAOLOF010000040.1:0-4998 GCA_035416965.1 Candidatus Woesebacteria bacterium | reverse complement strand
GAGGATTCGAAGAAAATTGTTGTCGGTGCTTTCGGCTTCGGTAAAATGAAAAGGCGACTCTTTGTTTAGAGTAGCATAACCAGTGCCAAATATAGGATTATGCTTGAACCCTCGAATGGCATTAGGCCACAGAGTATCGAGACGGATTGCGGCTGAGAGCCCATACTTCATGGCGTTATCCGACCAGGTTCTTTCTTTTTCGACTATGATATATTCTATTGATCCAGAAGCCGATTCAGTAGCAACCTTGACTTTATCTGGAACATCGGTATAGACGTCGATTGGTTTGGTGGTACTAGGTAGCTGATCGGTGTTTGCCAATGGTTGTTGATCTTGCTGAGTGACCGCCACCCATGAGTCGTCTTGTGGTGGATTAGAATCGGTGATACCGATGAATACGAGTGCATTTTTATATGTACTTATAACAACGTCTTCGATTTGTTGATAGCTTTGTTCAACTTTGGGGTATTGTTGAACAACATGAAACAGCCGATCCTTCATGTCTTGTCCGAATGAAATCATAATAAAGGTTACTAAAATAAATTGACCAAAACTGCGGGAAATAAAAAACTTCCATCCTTTAATTTTTGAAGCACTTTGAAGTGCGGTAATGGCTATCACCAACATTGAGCCACCCAAATAGGCAATAAATGAGATTCGGGAAGCCGAGACCACCAATAGCCATAAACCTAACGTGTGGATTAGATGTGAAGCTATCTTGAGTAGTTTTGACTTTGTTGACAAAGCAATGGCGAGAACGAGGTTGAGCACAATTACCAAGTAAGCTCCAAGATCGTAATGGCCACCAAAAGTAGATTGAACACGAGCATGCTCAGTTAAGTAAAGACGAATACCCTTACTAAATTCCCGATTCATGGTAGAAAAGACAGGCCAGTAGAAAAAACGCTGACCATAACCATAGACAACTACAAGAAATAGAGTAAGTATTATCGTACCAACTACTAGTTTTAGATCATCCACTTTTTTAATAGAAGAAAAAGTGATAAAAAACAAAACAAAGTACTCAAAGTAACGCAAGAGATGAAGAAATGATTTGCCCATATGCAATGTCTGCCAGGGAATGGTTTGAGTAAAGATAGTGGCTGACAAAATGGAGAGCAAACCAATCAATAGATAGCTAAGAATTAAGATACTGCTTACTGAACGAAAAGCAATTTTCTTTCTGACAATTTGAATTAACCATACACCAAAAGCAATTAGCACAAAAATATCTTCAAGGCGCATTCTCACAATGTATCCAGGAATGAGTTCAGCAAGAGGGATTTTTGGGTAAAGCGGAATGAAAGCCAATAGAAAAACAGCAATCAGCAGTAACCAACGATCACCTACCCAACTAAAAAACCGACCTAAATAATTACAAAAATTATCTTTTGATTTTTGATGAACTGACATTTTAGAGTAGATATTTTTTTCAATAAATAAAACAAATGTTTAGTCTAGCAGAGTGAGGGCCTCTTGATAAGTCTTGACTTTAGTTAGATCTTGTTTAAACCAACCAAAAATCAATAGTCTTAGGTTTATTCCCATCCACAGGATAAGCTTGAGAAATCGTCTTTGCCAATGTGGCATATGTTTAGCCCAGATGTAAAGATAGGTCTTAATTTCTCCAAGCAGGGCTTGGTGAGAGCTGGAGCTGGCACTTCCTAGGTGAATAACTTTTGCATTAGGATCGATTGCGATGTCCCAATGTTTGTGATGACAGCGCAAACAATACTCCATATCTTCGCCATACATAAAAATATTTTCATCCAAAAGACCAACTTCATTAATCACTTCTCTTCTAATCATTATGGCAGTTCCACCAACCCAGCCCTTTTGTCTTACTTGACCATCGTCAGTTGTGATTAATGATCGAGCGGCTCGTCCTGTTTCTTGGGATGAGGGAAACAATTTGCCAATAAAGGGGAGATCATCCAAAAAGAGCATTTGGCTAGTAACTGTTAGAAGATTGGGCAAACGCCCACCCTGATGTTGAATAGAGCCATCTGGGTTGAGCAAAGTTGCTGCCAATATGCCTAGTCTGTCGAGTTGGCCTTTATGAGAACTAAGAGCACTAGTCAGGTTATTGACTGGATACTTAATTAATGTGCGAATCATCTTGGACAAACAACCCTGCTGAAGAATAGTATCGCTGTTTAACAAAAATATAAAATGTCCGCGTGCTTGTTTAATTGCCAGATTATTAGCTGAGGCAAAGCCTCTGTTTTCAGAGTTAAGAATTAGTTGAAAATTTATCTTTGATGAGTAGCTATTGACAATTTTCTTCAGAGCTCCAACTGAACCATCGATTGAGTGATTATCAACAACGATTATCTCAGATTGATCACGAAGTGAGTCTTCTGAAAGCAATTCGGCCAGAACAGCCTCAATGGATTGAAGAGTAAGTTTGGAGGTATTGAAAGAGACGATAATGACTGAAAGAGTGAGATCGAGATGTGTCTTCATAATTTCTTATTGAAACAAACGAGGTCTGCCCAGGCGGTAGTGATGTTCAAAAAGCTGACGATGGCCAAGTGTTTTGGCAGGAACACCGCCCACTACTTCGTTTTCTGCAACATCTTTGGTCACTACAGCCCCCGCGGCCACCACTGCTCCTGTTCCAATTGTTACACCAGGCAAAATAATTGCTCTCGGACCAATGAAAACATAACTTTGAATTTCAACCTTTTGTTCAATAGCTGACATTTGTGCGTCGGCGAGATCATGCTCACTTGTCCAGATCATTACATCAGAAGCAATATCCACATGATTGCCAATCACTAAGCCGCCTTGCGATTGGGGAAGTTGTTTTCGACCATCAAGTGTGCATTTTTCTCCAATAATGGTGCCCTCACCAATTTGAATGTGCCGAGGATCAAAAATCCGTGCTTGCATGTGAATGAATGATTTAGGACCGATCTTCATGCCAGCCAAACGATAAAAAAATTTGCGAATAGTATGACTGGGAAGATTACCAACACCCCACCAAAGAAATCCGGTGACAAGTTCTAAAAAGAGAGCTTGAAATCGACCGATTACTTTTTGCCAAAATTGATCTAAAGTTAAAGACTGATTATTTTTGTCTTTGAATGGAGTGACGATTGGCATATTCGATACAAATTATTGATGTTGAGCTGGAAAAGGATGATGTAAATACTGATAAGCTGATTCAGTGATAACTCTTCCCTGAGGTGTTCTTTTGACAAAACCCAACTGAAGTAAATATGGCTCTAAAACTTCTTCGATGGTGCCTGGGTCCTCGTGAATAGTAGCGGAAATCGTCTTAAGACCAATGGGGCCTCCATTGTGTTTGGTGATAATTTTTTCTAGAAATTGACGCTCGTTCTCATCCAACCCCAAAGAATCAATGCTGAGCATTTGTAGAGCTGACTCAGCAACGGCTGGAGAGATAATCGCTAGTTGTTTAACTTGAGCATAATCTCTGACTCTTTTTAAGAGCTTAAGGGCTATTCTTGGTGTACCACGAGCTCGTTTGGCAATGGCTAAAACTGCTTCTTCGGTCAAAGAAACATCCAGTTTCAACGCAGCTTTTTGAAGAATTTCTATTAATTCTGGTGGTTGATAGTAATTAAGCCTATGTACTATGCCAAAACGATCCCGAAATGGACCTGCCAACAATCCAAACCGAGTGGTGGCACCTACCAAAGTGAACTTAGGTAAGTCTAGACGCACTGTTCTTGCAGAAGGCCCCTTGCCAATTACTATATCTAAAGCAAAATCCTCCATAGCAGGATAGAGAGTCTCCTCTACTGCTTTTGGCAAGCGATGTATTTCATCAACAAAAAGAACGTCAAAATCTTTGAGGTTGGTTAATATTGCAGCTAAATCGCCTGTTTTAGCCAAAGCAGTGCCGCTCGTTATTTTAATGTTGCTATCAAGTTCCTTGGCAATAAGATGAGATAGGGTGGTTTTTCCCAGTCCAGGAGGACCATAAAGCAAAATATGGTCAAGTGGCTCATGTCGTTCTTGTGATGCCTTAATAGCGATTCGAAGTGACTGTTTAATGAGAGGTTGGCCCTGAAACTCATTCCAGTCTTTGGCGCGAAGGGAGTTAAAAAGCTGTTCGTCTTCAGGTGGTGACGCTAAAGTTTGATCGGACATGGTTATATGATAATACAAACAAGATCCTTTTGGCAGTTTAGAACCAAAGATGGTGATTCTAACTTTGAGCGGAGTTTGTTTGAGTTAGTTGATGCAGAAGAGTCTTAATTGCGTCTTCTAAAGAAAGTGAGATTATATCAATTTGACTGAGTGCTGTTGCTATTTCAGCCTCTTCATAACCCAAAACAATCAATGCTTCAAATATATCCTGTTCCTGCTTAGAGCGAGGACCAAGACTAAGTTCTTGCAGACTGCCTAATTTTGGTTTAAGTTCCAAGATGATTTTTTGAGACAATTTTTTGCCAATTCTTGGTATTTGAGTAAAAAAGGAGATCTGTGAATTCTGCACAGCGTCAATAATCTGATCAGGGTTGTGATCTGCGATCTCCAAAGCTGTTTTTGGGCCTACTCCAGAAACAGTTAGCAATAACTCAAACATTGTCTTTTGCTCTATAGTTAGAAATCCATAGAGTTCGAATCGATCTTCTCGAACATGTGTATGAATAAAGAGTTGCACTGATTCTGGAACAACTTGTGAAAGTGTCCGCTGTCCTACTTCAACCTGATAACCTACTCCATTAACGATGACTATCAGACTTTTTGCAGATATCAGAGGTTTTCCGTCAAGATAGCCAATCATAAATACAATATTCTTAATTGTTCTGAATTATATAATAACTGGTAATTCTATCAACTATTTAAGCAAGTGTTCTTGAAATCGGAGACTTTCCAAATATTTGTTATATAAAAATTTTTATGCTAAAACTCGTTGATAGCGCCCATAAAGATAATGAGTTAAAACCAACGCCAAGGCGTCTGATGCGTCGTCTAATTGAGGTTGATTGGTTAGTTTAAATTCCAATTCAATAATTTTTG
>DAOLOF010000039.1:0-5044 GCA_035416965.1 Candidatus Woesebacteria bacterium | reverse complement strand
AGTTCTACAGTACTGACATCGTCAGCTCCTTGAATAATCTTTAGATCATCTTGAGATAAGTTTTCAATCTCCACTTGAGTAATCTCTGTTGGAGCGGTTCTCTTGGTGCGAAGATTGTACCAGCGGAAAGCCAGTATCAACACTAAGGCCAAAGAAATAGTGGGTACGACAAATGGGTAGTATTGCTTCAGTTTCATAAAACCTTTCAATGTGTTTGTTACTAGTTTGTGACTACAATCTGGAATAAAAATAAATATATATCAGTTTGATCCTATTGTCTATAATTAATTATAGATGTCAATAATAAGATAAAGTTCCAGAAAAAAAATTGAAGCCTCCGCTCAGAGAAACCTAAGTTCTGGCTTATTCTCAACATCTTGCTTATTTAGATCCTTAACAAACAAGCAACTTTAGAAAAACTTTTCATGATGTATTTTATCGGCTGTCACACCACGAGCCAGTAAAAGCTGTTTAACATCATTAATCATCTGCTTGCCACCACACAGATAATAACCAGCATTGGCTGGTAAATCGTGAACTTGTAGACAGTTGGTTACACGACCGCGACATAAGTTCCACTCGGTTTCTGCTTGAGACAGAGTAGGATGAAATTGAAAATTGGGAAAGTTTTTGGACCAACGCGCCAACTCATCCTGCCAAACTAAGTGCGATGCTTGTCTTAAACCCCAATAAAGAGTAATTGGCCGAGTGTCTTCTTTATTCTTGAGCTGATCGATGACCATGCTATACAAAGGCGCCACACCAGATCCAGTCCCCACCAATACTATTGCTTCTTCTTGAGCGTTGTCTTCTATATAAAATCTACCCATTGGTCCGGTAAAAAATACTTCAGTTCCCATTTTTAAGTTTTGAAAATACTTTATTCCTTCTCCTTGGGGAGATACATCTATCAAGATCTCAACTCCATGATCAATATCAGGATCAGAGCAGATTGAGTAGGCTCGCTGAGAGCCTTGTTCGTTTATCTTGAAAGTAATAAATTGCCCTGCCCGAAACTTGATGGAGAAAGGCTTTTTTAACTCGAAATGCAGATGAGTAAACTTCTCGTTATAAATTTGGGCATCCTCGAAGACAGCAGTGTAAGCTTGGGGTAGTTGCATATTGAAAATAATAATTAATGATCAACTAGCTTAAATGATCGGATTTAAGTTATTATCTGGTCAAAGCTAAGCTATAGTCAAGCATCATTCGGTTGCTCAGCCAATTCTGGTATTTCCTGCCACCAATCCCGACCAAACCATTGACCCACAGCCAATTTAACAATGGCTTGGTAAAGTTCAGTTCTGTCAAGGAATTTTTTGGTCATCACTCCTATCAAACCCTCTTGGGTTTTCACCGATCGACCTTGAAAATAGTGAGCTACAACCTCACCCATCTCGATTCCCTGATAAAGTTGGTTGGTTAAACAATTAGGAACTAAGAATCTACCTCCATTAGCCAAATATTTTTGACCACTCTCATCCATGACGCAGGCCCAAATGGTTGTCCAAAGCTTTGAACCTATCTTCATCAAGCCACCCTCCAATCCAACACTCATAATCGATTGAGAGCGACAATGACAACCAGCTTCTTTGAATTTGTTTTTTTTCTTCAAAGAGAAACAGCATGAACAATCTTGAGCAAATTTTTTTTGAGAACAGCAATACTTATCCAAACCACAAGTTAACGCAAATTTAGCCCTATTTATCGAACCTTTTCTAGTCTGAGCATCAGACATAGGTTGGGCGGGGACCCCGCTTTCAGTCTCAAAACCAACCACTAATGCCGAAGGCCACCTAGAAGCAAGCGCCAATCTGACAGCGTTGATCTTGACAGGATTAAGAGATCCGACGACCCAAATTGGGTCATTAGGTTTATTCGATATCGGCCGGGACTGGACCATACTGGTTTTCTTTCTCATCCCCCTTGGTAGCCAAGAGTACAATTATCCAAATCCAACCAACCAGAGGAATAAGTGAAACCAAGATCATCCAACCGCTTTTGCCAATATCATGAAGACGTCTAGTACAAGCGGCAAGACTAGGAATCATTATGGCCAAACTATAGATACCGCTTAAAATAGTCGTCTCAAGAGCAGTATCAATCATATTAATAACAACAAAGAAAATTATGTTAAATAACACGAACATCCAGTATTCTTTGCGGCCAGCCCGACCTGAAAATTCCGCATATTTTTTGAACGCTTCAAGATAATATTTCATCTTTTCTCCTAACTTAATTAATGGGATAAGCCAAGTATATCATGATCCACAATTAAATAATTTGGCAGTCATTAATTTATCAAAAAAATCGCTAGATTGCCTTGAGCCAATGATCAATTTTCCCCAATAATTCTACTACTCTTTTTATCTCATCCAAGTTGTTATAAATAGCAAAACTTAATCTGAGAGTAGTTGGCCACCCCATTGTCTCATGTAGTGGCTCGCAACAGTGCCAGCCAGATCGCACAGCTATCATTTGTTTGTTTAGGATTTGGGCAATGTCGTGAGAAAGAAATTTTTTATGAAAAAAAGCCACCGAACACGCCCGCACAATGGTTTGATCGTCTGGCTCTGGTCCAATTACTACATATTGGCTCAATTTTGAAAGCAACTGATAGGCTTCCTTGACCAGCAGTTGATCATGGGCCAAGACTTGACCAACTCCTATTTGATTAAGCCAACGACAGGCGGCAGCCAACCCAACTGCCGAAGCCACATCGGGAGTGCCTGCAATAAATCTGTTTTCATAAGATTCATTCAATGTTGTTCGAGTTTGGCTCACTTTACCTATCATGCCCCCACCAAACAACCAAGGTACAAACTGCCCGCCCTGAATTAACTGTCGAGCAACCAATAAACCACCCACACCCATCGGGCCGTACATTTTGTGTCCAGAAAATACCAAATAATCAATATCCCATTGATCAAAATTAATCGGAATCTTACCAGCTGACTGAGCCGCGTCGAGCAGAATTTTAGTTTGGGGTGAGTATTTTTTAACAATTTTCTTGATCATGATCGGATCGCAAACCACACCAGTCACATTGGAGAGATGAGTAATAGCTAACAGTCTTGGTTTGTTAATTTTTAACTGCTCAATTAAATGTGCCCAGTCAAGTTCTCCTTGTGTTGTCACTCTCACCCACTTTAACGTGACTTGTTGGCGCTGACAAAGCTTTTGCCAGGGCACCAGATTGGAGTGATGTTCAAGTTGAGTAACCAATATTACGTCTTGATCATGAGTGTTTTGTTGAGCCCAACCCCACACAACCGCATTGACTGCCTCTGTAGCATTTCTAGTTAAGATTAACTCGTCGGAAGTGGCACCAAAAAAAGCTGCTATTTGATGACGTGCCTCAGCAAAAAGCTTGGTGCTCTCTGCAGAAAGATCATAAACTCCTCTGCCAACATTAGCGCAGTGATGAGTGTAATACTGGTCGATAGCCTCCATTACGCTCACAGGTTTTTGAGTCGTAGCCGCATTGTCCAAATAAATAAGATCTCGCCACTCTGATTGTTGAAATAAAGGAAACTCAGCTTTAAGTGCTATAGAATCTAACATACTTGAAATATTTACTCAGCGACTAAGTCAACTTATTTTTTCTTATTTTGGAGAGCAGATCTGATAATAGCTGTTTCATAATCTCTGGCAGGTCCTCCAAAGTCATAATCCGCAATTTGATCGAGAACAATCCAAGCATATTGGGTGTGTTCATTTGAGATAGTGACAACAGGCAAAGAGGTCTCTGACAATCTCAAATCGGGTCGATTAGTTAAATCATTTATTTGTCTTTCTTTAGATATATCCTCAGAAGGATTTCCTGACATGTGATGAGCTTTGTCTAAATCGGCCAGCCAGCCACAGTTAATTGAATACAGTTGTTGATCTGGTTCAAAAAAAGTGGTGAAGTACACCAAGTTTTCAGGTGAAAAAATTGCAGCAGGCACACTTATTCCAGTCTCCTCCAAAATTTCTCGTTGAATATCAACTCGATGAAGACCCTCTTGGATCTTGGTTTGGTCACTTGGCCACTCGCTGTTTCCACCCGGAAGATCCCAGCAGTTTGGCCTTGACTGAGCGGTCGGAGCTCTTTTGAGAATAAGCACGCTGTTATGCAAAACCAAGGCTACTTTGTGTAGCAGCTTGACGTCAGTAGTTAAACGATGAGTTAGGATAGGATGAAGCATAATCCTATTTTACCACGCTCAATATTTTTACAGACAGGATGTGTACAATAATACAAGAAATGGCTAGACAGCCTTCTATCAAATAATATTTTATTGCTATGTTTGTTTGCTCTCATATTATTGCCGGTTTAGTCATTGAGAAAATTGCGAATATATTGTCCTCTTGCATTAACAAGTGCTTTATTAACAAGTGCTTTGATAATTGACATTGATCACCTAATCTCTCATGTGAAGCATCGAGTATTGTTTAATCCGAAGAAATTATTGAAAGTAGTTTCTGATCCATCAGCCCCATATGGAGACCAAAGGAATTTTCTACATTCCTTCTTTACATAGGTTGTTGTGAGTACATTTTTTTATCTTATTGATTTACAAATTGGTTTTGTAATATCTTTGTGATATCCGAGCCACCTATTTTTTAGATTTGCTGGACGAATCTGATTTTTATCCGTTCTATCCTATCAAGTACAACTTCGTGGGCCCAATTAAATATTTGTCAAAACATGAGTTAATATTTTCTTTTATATTATTCATAATTTTTCTAATTGTTTAATTCTAGACTGAACTTGATTTGCTTTTGTGGCTTTATATCTAAATCTTTCTATAAATCTCTCGGTATCTTCAATTAGTTTTTGTTGATTTTCATAAGCTGCAATTTGCTGTGCCAGTCTTTCTTGTTGTAATACTTTAAATTTTGAATAAGAAACTTTATAATCATAAATTTTTCCTAGATTAATTTCAATAGTTCTATTTGTAACATTATCCAAGAAAGCTCTATCGTGAGAAATTACAAGAACAGCACCACCATAAGTTTCCAAAAAACTTTCTAACCACTGTATTGCTTCTATATCGAG
>DAOLOF010000038.1:0-5136 GCA_035416965.1 Candidatus Woesebacteria bacterium | reverse complement strand
TGGATCAGAGAGCTCGCCTCGGTTTGTCAACGGCGTGCTTGGCAAGTTAATGATGAATTAATTGATTATTTTTACTTTATGTTAGGTCATCAAAAATCAGCTCTCCCCTCTTTTACTCATCCCGAACTACTGGAGACGGCGCTTACTCACCGCAGTGCCTTAAATGAGCCCAAAGCATCTGGGACGTCTGTAAAAGAAAGCAATGAAAGATTGGAGTTTTTGGGAGATGCAGTCTTGGAGCTGGTTGTGACGCGCCAACTTTTTGAGCAATTTCCAGATGAAGATGAAGGAAAATTAACAGTCTTGCGCAGTGCTTTGGTCAGAACCGAGACGCTATCTGAAATTGCCGCAGAGATTGGTTTGGGAGAAAAGCTCTATCTCAGTCATGGCGAGGAAGCTAGTGGCGGTCGGACCAATCCCAGCTTGTTGGCCGATACCTTTGAGGCTTTGTTAGGCGCTCTTTATTTAGATCAAGGCTTTGGTGTGGTAGAACAATTTTTAATCGCGCATCTTTTGCCTCGTTTGCCCTTAATTCAAGAAAAAGGTTTATATAAAGATGCAAAAAGCAAGTTGCAAGAGGTAGTCCAAGCCAAAGGTCTCTCTGCTCCAGAGTATTTTTTGTTAAAAGCAGAAGGACCCGATCACGCCAAACAGTTTAAGGTGGCAGTGCGCATCGCAGGCAAGATTGCTGGCGAGGGTGTGGGTTCCAGTAAACAGCTAGCTCAACAGCAGGCCGCCGCACAGGCTTTAGCCTTATTTGAGAAAAAGGCTGATTTGGTGTAAAATTGCCTCCTACTTGCTATGTTTTATGAGTTCGTTCATTAATTATTTATTTATCTAGCAACAGACGGAACTTTTTTTATGCTGAAAATCAAACTGGTGCGTTTTGGAAAGCGCAATCAACCTTATTTTAGAATTGTTGTCAATGAAGCCAGGGATAAAAGAGATGGCTCGTATGTAGAGATGATTGGCTACTATATTCCCTCTCGAACCCCCAAGGTGCTGGAACTGGATGTAAAGAAATACCAAGCTTGGTTAACCAAAGGAGCTCAGCCGACCGAAACGGTAGCTTATCTAGCTAAACTAGCCGAGTCGGGAAAAGGTTTTCCAGTGAAAAAAGCTAAACCATCTCGAAAAAAACTAGCCAAAGATGCCGCCGCCAAAGAAGCTGAGGCAAATCCAAAAGCTGAACCAAAAACAAAAGATGAGGCAGAACCCACTGCGGATTCAAAGAGTGAGTTGGCTGAAGAACCAGCAACAGAGACGTCAGCAGAAGCTGATGCAGAAACAAAAACTGAAGCCAAAACACAAGAGCCAGCTCCTTCTGCCGCAACAACCGAGTCTTAAGAATCTAGGTAGTTTATTCGCTTATAAATAATATTTCTACACACAGAGATAATCATGCAACATTTTATCGAGTTTCTGCTCACTCATTTAGTCAAGAATCCAGTTGATCTTTCGGTGGAAGCACTGGAACTAGATCATAAAACAATCTACAAAGTGAAAGCCCATCCCGATGATATTGGTCGGATTATTGGTTCTCGAGGCCGAACTATCAAGGCGGTTCAACAATTGGCTTCTATCTTAGCCAAGGAGCGTAACGAGCGATTTGAGATTGAGATAGTCAAGGAAGACAGAAACTTTGTTGAAGAGTAATCTCTAGAACTCAAAGCCCTTAATGCCAAACAAGTCTTCGATATTGGCTGATTGAATTTCAGTGGGTTGCACAAAATCAGAGGGTAAAAATTGTTGGATGGTGTTAAAGGCCCTTAACTCTTTTTCTCCAACCGAAGGCAGTGAGTCGTCAATATTGGTGGTGATCACTTGGGTGTAATAATAACTGTTAAGAATCAGCTCGGCTTGGCTTAATTCAACTAAAGAACCCTTCTGCATTTTTTGTGAAGTATGAAGATTGAGTTCAATAATAGAAGTGAATGGAGCAATTTTCTCGATATAATCCAAAAATCGGTTCACATTCTCGTTCTTGCCACTCACAGTAAGTTCGAGTTTCAGGGTTTGAAATTTTCTGGAACTGCCAACAGGCCCGTCTTTTTTGCCACCTGTGGTAGGCTTGGCTAATAAACTCAAATCTGCTGAAGGAGAAGCAATCTCTCCAGGATGAAACACGAACTCTTCAATGGTGACTTGAGTTTGAGTGACAGCCTGATAGAGATTAGCCATTAACTCCAAAACAGGTTTGTGCGACGGCAAAACCTCATCAACCTTTTCTTTTTCTCGAAATTGGTCAGAAACTTGAATTAATTTAAGCTCGTTGAGCTTGCGAGTGACTCGCTGGAACTGATCCTTTTGATGATTAAGCTGTTGATTGAGCTTAAAAATGTTTTCTATTTGAGGTTTGAGTGCAAAAAACAGTAAGCCGACTGTGCCCCATATCAAGAGAATCGCCACGATCAACTGCCTGCGTGAGTTAATCAGAATCTTGAGGCTGGTTTCTTGTTGTGATTTGACAATTGGCATGTCAGACGCTCTTCTGATTGGTATTAATACTCCTCTTCAACACTAATAGCTTGAGATTCATCATTGAGCGATAAAGTGAGGGTAAAATTGTAGCGCCCATCGTCTCTCCTTGTTAGGTTTGATTTGGCAAGGGACACAAACTGCTCTCTAACCTCCGGTCTGTCTAGGGTTGCTAAAGCATTTTCTAGTACAAAAACGTGGGGTGAGGTTAATTGTAAGGAAAGAATCCCCTTCTCCATGTTAAAGTTGAGGCCACTAATAGTTACCTCTGGACCAAAAAGTTCGCTAAAGTAGTTCATGGCGACCTGCTTGTCAGCTCGCTGATCAAACAACTCTCGAATAATGACCAGTTTATTGACAAAAAAGAGATAGCTAGCCTCAAGCTCGTGTTCAGAATCAATCTGTTTTTTAGCGGCATCGGCTTGAGCTTCCACTTTTTTGACTCGATAACCCAAGTACAAGTTAATAGCAAAGACAAAAGTAAAACAAACCATAACTATCACAAAAGCAATTAATGACCACCGACTGAGCCGTTTGTCTTTTTGCTGTTGAGCAGACAGGGTTTGATTTTGCTTGCTTAAAAAATTAATCTCAATCATGGTGCGTCGGTCTCTACTCTCCTCTCATTATTAAGCCGGTACAAACGATAAATGGTTGATGATTGCTGGTGGGTATTTCTCCTTGGACGCCAGCAAACGGGGCCGCCAACAAAACTTCAAGATTGGTAGCTTGTGTAAAGTAGCCCACAACTCTCGGTAGTTGGGCGGTACCGCCTGTCAGCACCATTCTCAAGATTGGAGCCTGAGGTTGCTCGTTATTGTAATATCGAATCAGCTTCACTACTTCTTGAGTAATCGGTTCTAAAGTAGGTAGAAGAATTTGGGCGATTTTACCCTGCAATTGTTGGGGGTCAAGGCCGCAGCTATGTTTATACTCTTGGGCTTGTTGAAGTGTGATGTTAGAGACTGCTTGTTGAATTGCTTTGGTCAGGATGGTGCCGCCACCTTTTTTGTTAGCGGCAATCTTGATCTCAGTTTTTTCAACGACGGCTAATTGTGTGTTCTCGGCTCCAATATGAACAATAAGGGTGGTGGGGTCACTCTCTTCAAAACCTAAGGCTCGAATTATGGAAAAGATTTGGGTTTCCATGGCTTTGGGCTGAATGCCAATGGTGAAAAAAACTTGTGAGATTAGTTCTACCACATTGCGGCGAGTGCCAACCAATAAGACTCGCATCGGCTGGTCTTTTTGATTTTTGGGTGGTCGATAGAGCACCTGATATTCCAGTGACAGCTGATTGAGAGGAATGGGGATGTGTTGCTCTGCTTGCCAGTCGATTGCCGAAGCCAGCTCAGCATCTGATAATGGCGGCAGATAAATGACTTTGGTAGCCACCACTTCTTCGGGCAAGCTTAAATAAACATCGGTTCTGGGTAACTTATGATCGTTAAAGAATTGATCCAAGATCTCGGCTAGCTTGCTAGCCTGTGACTCGTCCTTGGGAATGCTGATGCCACTGGTGTTGGGTGTTTCAGCAACTCGAGTAATGGTGGGCTGTTTGCCAAGTTTGGCAACAATTGCTTTGAAAGAGTGAGAACCAATATCGATAGCGGTGGCGGGCATAATATGAGTGAAGTGAGTTAATAATGGACGTGTGTTTTAGAGTTTGTGTGATTGAGAAAAGTAAAAAATACTAAACAGTTCATGCTTAAATAATGACTTAAAGCTTAGACACAATAAATATATTTTAAAAGCATGAGTTCCACTACTTCTCATTTAAGTGTATCATATTTTTCTCGCTTTTCTAAATAAACTTATATACTGATCTTGGCACATTAGTTTTTACCTCCAAGTTTTTAGGAAGAAGTCAGAAAAAGAAGAATTATTAAAACGAAATAACCGATTAAGTGGTTTTTTCAATTAACGTTCTTAAATAAGTGCTCAAAAGTACACCTACTGATCATTTATTGGGGAAAATGAAGAAAATAGTTTTATTTTTTAATAAACACTATTTTGCATGTAAGTATGTTTTTACCATCGTTAAGGCAAGGAAGGTAATGGAATATTGTAAATAATAAAAAAATAAATATCTTTATCAGAATACCCTTGATCTTGAAGGTTTCGAGCAATAAATCCATCTCTACCTTCTAAATGGAGAAGTCTTTCCCTTATTCCACCCGCTGGACAAGCTGCTTCCATCGCTAGTATTTTTTGTTCTCTGGTAAGATCAGCATCTGGAACATTTCCCAGTCCTAGCTTTATTTTTCCTTCATGGAGTTGATTACGACTAGCGTTTACACGGCCATCATCAAGAGTCGGTGTGGGTGTTGATACAGGAGGATAACCACAATCGGCAAATGCAGAATGATATGCCGGATCCAAATGTAGTGCTTGTCGTGTGGCATTGACAAATAGCCGTGTCCAAACACAATCCGCTTGAGCCTGCAATTGGCCTACTTCTGGATGAGTAATTGCTATAAAGTGGCCAGCGATGGGAATAAAAACTAAGGAGTACTGACTGCCAACAGCTATTCTAGCTCCTAAAGCCTGAATTGATGCTCCTAAAAGGCGCAACGTTTCCTCAATTTGGGGATTGCCTATTAACTGTTGTGCTGCTGTGTCACTAATAGCTACTAAATATATTGTATTAGCTGTTTC
>DAOLOF010000037.1:526-5201 GCA_035416965.1 Candidatus Woesebacteria bacterium | reverse complement strand
AAGGAGCTGTGGTTCTGGCAATTATTTCTTGAGGATTATTAAGATCTAGTAAGACTGCCTCAACACCAAAAACTCTTTTCTCAGGAGTGTAATAGTTTTGAATATGAGCGTACACTAATAACCAGCCGTGATCGGTACGAAGTGGTATGGCTCCAACTTCAACTTGATCGTTGTCAATACGCGCCAAATTGATTTCATGGTGATCTAATGTCTGATACCACTTCTCCCAAAATCCGGCAGACCATATCTCCTCAACTTTATCAAAACGAGCAAGTGCAATCGATGAGGGTGGTCGATCGGTGTTAGGTGTCAATAAAGCTAAATACTGTCCGTCTACCTTGTGAGGAAATAGAGTCATCGCTTTAGCATTGAAATGAGTTACTAGGTGTTTTTCATCAACTGTTTTTAAGTCTTTACTAATTGCCACAGCTACTCGAATACCATCTGCGTTGGGAGGATGATTGCCCAAAGCAGTGTAAAAAATGAAGTATTTCCCATCTATTTTGGTTACCCTTGGATCTTCACAGCCGTATCTTTCCCAAGGATATTCCGGCTTAATCAGCTGTCTACCTGACGAAAAATGAACTCCGTCCTTACTGTTCGCATAACCAATACTGGAAACCGTCATCTTTTCACCCTCATGTTCTTTTTCTGAAGACAATGCTCGATAAAAAAGATGGTAAATTCCTTCTTCGTCACGGACTACACTAGGATTAAAGGTGGCCATAGCCTCCCACTCTTGACTACTCGGAGAAATAATGGGATTTTCTTGATTGCGTCTGGCTTGTTCAACTGGCTGATGAGGCATGTTGCCTTCCTTTGTTAATTAGTTTGATCCTTTTTTTCTTTTTTAAGGAGGAGTCACGACGCAGTTGAATGCTGGCGGGATTAATTTCAGGAATACCAGTAGTCTTGAGCTGATCTAAAAATTGATCAAGATTGGCCGTTGCCACACAGACATATGAATCTGCCCCTCCGTAGTACACAAATATTTGATCATTCATAATCACTGCCCCACAAGGATAAACGACGCCAGCCTTAAAACCATCATTTTCATACCACTCATCTGGCTCAATTATTGGCTGACGAGTTCGATAAAGCACCTTGGTTGGATCATTGAGATCCAACAGCATTGCTCCCACCTTGTAGCGATATCCTTCTTTATCATCTATGGCCTGATAAATCAGCAACCAGCCATCCTTAGTTTTCAGCGGCGGGGCTCCGGCACCAATTTTGCGGCTGTCCCACCACAATGCGGATCGAGGTGAAATTTTATATTGACCTTTTAGATATTGTCCGCGAGAAAAATTAAGATCGTCAACAAAATCGATTAAAATATTGGGAAAAATTCGATGAAAGACAACATATTTGCCGTTGATTTTTTCGGGTAAGATGCAAGCACTTTTATCCACAACTCCAGGAGGTGAAATCAAAATAGGATGCGTCCACAACCAATTGTGATTTAAAAAATCATTAAGTGCAATTGAGGTGAGAGCAATTCGAGGCTCAGAATAACCATTAAATGCTACATAAGTCATGTAAATTCTATCATCAATTTTTGTCACTCGTGGATCCTCACAGCCGCCACATCCTGCAGAAACAAAGTCCATGTTGAGTTGTCCCGGTGCAACAGTCGATTCAAAAGGCTGGGTAGGTTTAAAAATGGGTTTATCAAATCTCTGATCAATGGTCAAACCGTTACTACTGGTTGCATATCCCACACTTGAAACATAATCATATCCTTGAGCTCGATAAAAAAGATGAACCTTACCGGCGTCATACAAAGCAGCTGGATTGAAGGTAGTGAATGATTCCCAACTATGTCTCTGATTTGGGGCTAAAATTGGATTTTGTTCTGGACGTGAAAACTGAAGGTTTTTGCGAAGACTGATTTGTTCGGTAATTCGATAATTTGGATATGTGGTAGCCCATACTCCTTCGCCTTCAACCACCCAATAGGCTACAAACTGACGTTTTATCTTAATTAAGTTGAGAAACTCTATCTTTCGTCCAACGCACACATCGCCCATTTGCCAGACAGGCTCACTGTGTCGCCATATTACCTGTGGATTATCTCCTTTAGTAAAACCTACAGCTCCAACGGTATATGATTGTTGATGATGATAATGAAAAAACACCAACACTCCACCGTGAGTTGAAAAAGCGTTTTGAATGGTAATCTTGGCTGTGTCAATGAACTCACTGCCAGGAGCAATTTGTTGATGATAACGTCCTTGAAGAAAATCTCTTAATTTTCGCTGATAAAAAGGATAGTCGCGAACCTCTTTGTGCTTCACTTTACATGTTTCAAAAATGAAACCATCCTGACTGACAGCAGAGCGCACAATTTTACCCGTTAACTCATTTACCACCAATAAGTACACTTCCTTTTCATGCTTTAAGACAAAAGTTTTACTTGATATAAACTTGTCTTTTTTCCCGGTTAATAGATCAAGAATTTTTATCATGAGAAGAACTTAACAACCCAGTGGCCATAGTGATTTTTGGCTTAAATACAGTATAAAGAATAATTTTGCAGAATCAAGATAATCAAACTCTGACATTCTAGACTTTTCTATTAAAAAATTTTTTCAGTTAAAGCAGATCTGTCAGTGCTGCTGCCAATCTCAGGTGATTGTGCCTCAACAAACTTCTTGTAACAGAGTCAGCTGTATCCTGCACAACCTCTATTTGCGTCACTAGGTCCAAGCGCATCACTTGATTCGCATCAATTAAGTCAAGATCATCGACTACTGGATACTCGTGAGCTTTGGCGTATTTTTGCAGGATGGCAGGTGAAATTTGACCAGAATTCATGATGACCACATCTGGTTTTCGCTTAGCATATCTTTCGACTTCTTTGAAGTGATCGGCTGCTGTCATCTGATCGGTTTGAGCATAATGAGTCATCAGATTAACCACATACACAAACTCGCCTTGACACTCACTTATAGCTGAAAAAAAACCATCCACGAGAGTGTTGGGCAATAAGCTAGCATAAAGATCACCCGGACCAAGTACTACCAAGTCTGCCTCTTTAATTGCTTGAGCTGATTTAGCGTAGATAGAGGCTGAGGGCATAAGAGAGATTTTCAGAATACGTTGACCTCCCGTCTTGGCATCATCAAGAAAATGCTCACCCATTACCTTCAAACCAGACTCATACTCAATAACCAATTGGACATTTTCTTGAGTAATAGGATAAACGCGTCCTTTTACTCTAAAAATGCGCGAGGCTTGTTCTATGGCTTGTGCAGGAGTTTCTGCTAAATCTTCAAGTGCTGTCAAGATTAAATTACCCAAGTTATGACCTGATAACCCTTCCCCTTTGCTAAATCGGTAAAGAAGTAGCTGACGAACCAACTGTTGATTCTTTCCAGAAGCCAAGGCGGCTAAACACTGTCTTAAATCACCGACTGGTAAAAAACCAAACTCATCACGAAGTCTGCCAGTGGATCCGCCCGAATCTGAAACAGTAACGATTGCCGTAAGATCAAGATCAAGCCGAGATTCTTTGAGCCCGTTTAAAACCACGCTCGTTCCTGTTCCCCCACCAATTACCACTACTCTTTTTCTGTTGTCAGACATATCAAGCATATTATATCGGTGGTTTGTGATTTGCCCAATATCAAAACAACAAAATACTCTTGGAAGAACCCAGAAAACAGATTAATCTTGGGTGAGGTTTTTATATGATCTCAATAATCAATCTAGTCCTTTTTGACAACCTCAATAAAACCATAGGCAAACAAACGAGTTAGAAGTGTCTCTAATACTGAAATCAGCCAATACCAGACACAAAGCCACGATAGGAATGATTTAACCTCATAACAATGGCAATCTCTCAAAAGATAAAATAAGATTATTGAGAGAGCTGTAATCACTCCAATCATAATCAACTTATGAAATGATTTTCCTTTTTTCATTAAAATCTCAACTGCTAACATCAAACCTAACTGGGTAATCAACAGTATCCAAGGCAGAAAAAGTCTAGAGGAAGTGCAACTTGTGCTCACACCCGCTACCTCTCCACTTTTTTCAATTCCACCCATGATCTCTTGGACGATCTCTTTTTCTACATTTGTTTCTTCACCTAAAACTTCACCCTCTGGTCCAACCGGTCTTGTGACCAAAACAACACCCTCAATGAATTGAGTAAGACTCACTCTATCTCCGGGCATGCAACCATTAATGGGAAATACTTCAAATTGATACAAGCCCGTGGTTACCCCATTAATGACATAACTTGTGGTGTTACCTAAACTGGAGGCACCATAGGTCGTGCCTGTGCCCAAGTTGGTAAAGAATAAACCATAATCGTTTGCCAAACTGGCGCTATTCCATGCCAATGACACGGTATTCAAGCCCACCGAAGTAACCCTAAAATTTGTTATTGACCCCGGCTTTGCATCTGAGCACACCCAAGGCGAAGCAGCAGTAGTAGACACACCTGCAACTGTGCCAGTGGTTGTCCCTGTTTGACCACCACCTCCACCATCAGTACTAGAGATGGTTGGGGTAGGTGTTAATGATGGAGTAACTGAGGTCGATGGAGTAGGGGTTGGAGTTGGAGTGGGAGTTATCTCACCCGTAGGGGTTGGAGTTGGAGTCATTTCGTCCGTTGGAGTTGGAGTGGGAGTTATCTCACCCGTAGGGGTTGGAGTTGGAGTCATTT